>JAWVYT010000006.1:0-22854 GCA_033722595.1 Longimicrobiales bacterium | reverse complement strand
GGAAGCGCTCGAGGAGACGAACCGGCGCCTGGCGGAAGCCGAGGAGCACCGCCACGTCGTGTCGCTCCCGTGGCTCGCCGTGATCACCGGGATCGGGTTCGCCGGCGCCGTGCTGGCCGTCGGGCTGGGCGATGCCATGCCCAGTCTCGGTGACCCCACCATTATCAGTCACACGACCTGGGCCGTGCTCATCGTCGTGACCGTGGGTCTGGTCCTCTCCTTCACCCCGATCCGGCGGGTCGAAGAGCACGGGGCTTCACGGGTCGGGTACCTGGCCCTGTACCTCCTGCTTACGGCCATCGGCGCCAAGGCGGACCTGGCCGCCGTCCTGGCCGCACCGGCGTTCCTGGCCGCCGGCGTACTCTGGATCGCGATCCATGTCGGGCTCCTGGTCCTGGTCGCCCGCCTGATCCGCGCGCCGCTCTTCTTCGTGGCGACGGGGAGCATGGCCAACGTCGGGGGCGCGGCGTCGGCCCCGGTCGTGGCCGGGGTCTATCACCCGGCCATGGCGCCCGTCGGTCTGCTCATGGCCGTGGTCGGGTACGTGCTCGGGATCTACGCCGCGCTGGGCGCGGCCTGGCTGCTGGCGCTGGTGGGCGGGTAGCCCCGCCCCGACGGGTCGGGCCCGTGACCCGGGAGCGCCGGGCCCGGCCGGCCCTCAGACCTCGAAGCCCGCCTCCTCGAGCTCGTGGGCCTCGCGCCGGTCCTCGTCCTCCACGACCCGGCCGTCGAACAGGTGGACGCTGCGCTCGGCGTGCTGGGCGTAGCGGGGGTCGTGGGTGACCATGACGATGGTGGCCCCGCCGTCGTGCAGCTCGTCCATGAGCTCCATGACGGCCTCCCCGTTGGCCGAGTCCAGGTTCCCGGTGGGCTCGTCCGCCAGCAGCATCAGGGGGTCCCCGACGATGGCCCGGGCCACCGCCACCCGCTGCTGCTGGCCGCCCGACAGCTGGGACGGGTAGTGCTTGGTCCGGTGGGCCATTCCGACGCGTTCCAGCGCCGCTTCCACCCGCTCCTTCCGCTCCTTCGCGGGGAGCCCCCGGTAGGTGAGCGGCAGCTCGACGTTTTCATAGACGCTCAGGTCGCCGATGAGGTTGAACGCCTGGAAGATGAAGCCGATGGCGCGGTTCCGGATATGGGCCCGCTGGGCGGTCGAGAGGTTCGCCACGGGCCGGCCGTCCAGGACGTACTCGCCGCCGGTGGGAGAGTCCAGGAGCCCGAGGATGGAGAGGAGCGTGGTCTTGCCGCACCCCGAGGGGCCCGCGATGGCCACGTACTCCCCCGGGTCGATATCCAGGTGGATGTCGCTCAGTGCGTGGGTCTCCACCTCGTCGGTGTGGAACACCTTCGTCACACCCTGCAGCTTGATCATGGGCTCCATGGTTCGCTCCTCTCGCGGGTCGGGTTCGCTCGCTCGTGCACGGTCCGTGGCCGCTGCGCAGCCCGGGTCAGCGCAGCCGGATTCGATCGTATTCGTCCCAGGCGGACATGTCGCTGAGGATGACGGTGTCGCCCTCCTCGAGACCGCTCCGCACCTCCACCTCGTTCACCGACGTCTGCCCCAGTTGGACCGTAACGCGGACGGCTTCGTTGCCCGCGTCCGTGAGCTTGAAGAGCCCGACGGTGCTGTTGGCCTGACCGATGTGCGGCCGGGGCATGTGCAGGACGTCGTCGAGCCGGGCCACCTCCACGGTCCCGTCGACGCTCAGGTCGGGACGGGCGCCCCGGGGCAGCTCCTCCACGTCCAGCGCAACATCCACCGTGACCGACCCGCCCCGGGCCGCCGGGTCGATCCGGGTCACGTGGCCGGGGATCGTACCGCTGCGGATGTCGATGGTCGCGGGCTGACCCACGGCCACGTCCCGGGCCTGCACCTCGGGGATCCGGAGCACCGCCTTCAGCTCGCCGGGCTGCACCACCACGGCGATGGTCTGGCCCGACTGGATCCACTGGCCCGGCTCGAAGTTGAGCTCCTGGAGCACGCCGTCCTCTCCCGCGGTCACGTTCAGCGACTGTAGCCGGTCCAGCTGGAAGTCGACGATCTGCTGCAGTCGGTTCACCTGGGACTCCTGTACGGCCAGCTGCTGCTCCGAGTTTCGGTCCATGAGCGCGAGCCGCTCCCGTTCGAGGCCCAGCCGCTCCTCCAGCTCCTCCACGCGGTCGCGGGACTGCTGCAGCTCGTTCGCGGCGATCAGGTTGCTGGATGCCAGCTCCTCGTTGGAGCGGAGTGTCCGGGCGGCCTGCTGGTACTCGGTCCGGATCTGCGCCACCACCCCGGCCTGGTTCAGACGCTGGGTGGCCAGCGTCGTGCGCATCTCGACCAGCGCCGCCTGCGACGCCGCCAGCTGTCGCTCCGCCTCCAGCGCCTGGAGCTGGACGTCGGGGTTCGACATCTCCATGAGGATCGTGGCCGCCTCCACCTCGGCGCCCGGCTCCACGAGCCGCCGCTCTACGCGACCCGCCGTGACCGCCGAGACGTAGCGGACGTGCTCCGGGACCAGCGTGCCGGGGCCCCGGACCTGCCGGATCATCGTGCCGTGCGCCACCTCGCCGGTGAAAACGACGTCCCGGTCCACCGCCGGCGCCGCCGGCTGGAGACGGGAGAGCGCCACCGTGAGGACGATGCCGGCCGCCACGGCCAGCCCGATGAGCGCCCACCGCTTCCACTTCCGGCCCGTATCCTCCCGGGGCACGTCCATCATGATACGGCGGGGCTGTCGCTCCGACCCCTCCGGTGTGCCGCTCTCGTCTTCTGCCGCCATGCTCATCCGTCGCTCCGGCTCGTGGTCTCGTACGCCGCGGGTCTCGATCAGCGGTCCGGGCGGAGAGGCTGACCTACGGCGGCCTCGAGGTCCGCCAGCGCCTCGTGGAAAGTGTACAACGCCGACAGGTACGCCTGGTCGGCCTGCGATTTCAGCGTTTCCGCCTCCGTCAGCTGGATGAACGAGTCCAGCCCGACCCGATAGCGTTCCCGCGCCTGCTGCAGCTGGCTGGCCGCCACCTCCCGGTTCGTCTCCTCGAGCTGCACGGCCTGGTACGCCGTCTGGAGCTGGAGGTAGGCCGCGGCGACATCGGCCTCGAGCCGCAGCCGCTCGCCCCGCCGCTCGTGCTCCGTGTCCTCCGCCGCCGCCTCGGCCTCGGCCACCTGCCGCTGGCGCGTGAACCCGGTGAACACGGGAACCGACAGCCGGAGCGACACCGTAAGCGGTTGCTGCTGGAAGTCGAACGGAAACGCCCGGTTGCTGCTCGCCACCGCCAGACGCAGCGAGTCGAGCCGCCGGTCGGTCAGCTGGTACCGACTGCAGTCCTCGGCGGGGTAGGGGTCGGCCAGGCGGGAGCTCAGGTCGTTGAACTGCCGACACGATTCCAGCCGGCTCTCGAGGCCGTCCACCCGCTGCGCCACGAGGAAGGCGTCGCTCCCGACCTGGCGGGTGAACCCCGAGAGGCGGGCGCTGGCCGTCAGGGTCGGGAGGTACGCCGACCACGCGGTCTTGGCCGCGGCCCGCTGGGCCTGCTCCCGTGCCTCCAGCGACCTAAGGACGGGATGGGCCGCCAGCGCCGTCTCCTGCAGCGAAGCGCGGGTCCAGCGGGGCTCGAAGACGGCCAGCTCCGTGGTGAGCGTGACCTCCGTCTCGATGTCGATCCCGAGCCGCTCCAGGAGCCGCAGCTTGGCCGTCTCATACGTCGCCTGCGCCGTCAGCACGTCCACCTGCGCGCGACCCTGCTCGACCTGGGCCTGCTGCGCGTCCAGCGGGATCGCGACGCCCGCCGCAGCCCGGGTCTCCGCCAGCCGGAGATTCTCCCCGGCGCGCTCCAGCTCCTGGCGGCGCAGCTCCACCACGTCCCGGGATCGGAGGACCGCCAGGTAGGCTCTCGTGACGGCGGTCTCGAGGTCGACCTCCTCGGCCCGGATCCCCGCGGACACGGCCCGCTGCGCCGCCCGCTGCTCCTGCAGGTTGAACACCGTCTGGCCGCTCAAGCTGACACTCAGGTTCGCCGAGTAGTCTGAGAAATAGTAGGAAGGGGTCTCCGTGAACCCGATGTCCGACGCGGTGAAGCTACCGAAGAGCGCCGCTCCGCCATCCTCGTACCGCGCCCCCGCGCTCACGCTGGCCGACGGGAGGAAGTCGCCGTACGCCTCCCGGACCGCCCAGCCGGCCGGAAACTCGTCGTTGCGGGCCGCCAGGAAGGCGGGGTTGTTGGCCCGGGCCAGCTCCAGCGCCTCGGGGAGCGACAGCGTCGCCGGACCCTGGGCCGCCGCGACGCCCGCCCCGAAGGCCACGCCGAAAAGGGCCAGCACCGCCCCGCCGACCCTGTCGCTCCTTGTGATCATCCACGCTCTCCCGGTTCCTTCCGATCGTGCGGCTCTCGCCCGCGGACCGTCACGCGTCGCGAGGCCGACCCCCTCAACCGTTCGTACGATGGATCCCGCCGCCCGGTTTCGGACGCGGTCCGCGCCGTCCGGCCATCATTGTCCGATACTCAAGTCCGACAACGGGTTACATGGGTTCATGGATCCGGGAGCCGACGGGGTCGGGGCCGGCTGCGGGAAGACGCGAGGTGGCCGCCCGACCCGCGGGCCGGGGGTGCCGAGGACGCGTCGTTTGGCCCGAGGTTGATGGGCGTTGTATATTGTCGGCTATTGAGGAATCCTCCCGTGTCGGCGCCCTGCCTTGCCGGCCCCCCTGACCCCGAGACGACAGGAAGCCATGGCGGTTACGGACCAGATCGAGCGCATCCGGCAGGTCATGGGTGCATCGCACCTGTTCTGCACGACGGTGAACGAGCTCCTGGAGCGGACGCTGGAGGAGGTGACGGACCAGCCCCTGGTGTTGTCGCAGGTGAAGCTGCTGCTCCTCATCGCCGGGCCGGGTCAGCGGTTCAAGGTCACGGATGTGGCGGACTTCATGGGCGTGACGAACGCGGCGGCGAGCCGTGCCATCGACCGTCTGGTACAGCGGGGGCTGATCGAGCGGTCGATCTCTGCCGAAGACCGGCGGGCGGTGGACCTCTCGCTGACGCCGGCGGGCCTGCAGATCCTGGACCGGTTCCGGGAGGTGAGGAACCGCGAGCTGGAACGGGTGCTGGGCGACTACCCCGAGGAGAAGCTGGAGACCGTGGCGGAGCTGCTCGACGAGCTGTCGGTACGGCTGGCCGAGCTGGAGACGGGGGAAGAGGAGCGGTGTCTGCGGTGCGGGATCCATTTCCGGAAGGGGTGCGTGATGCGGGACGTGCTGGATCGGGAGTGCGCGCTGTCGGAGGAGCTTTACGGAACGGGCCGCGCCCGGGGCCGGGCCGGCGGGTCGTCCACGGCATCGACCTGAGCCCGGTGACGGCCCGAGAGGATCCGGCGGGGGCCCGGTGGCGGATCCTGGCGCTGGTCAGCGGCGCGGAGCTCCTCGGGATGTCGCTGTGGTTTACCGCCAGCGCCGTCTCGCCGCAGCTGGCGGAGCAGTGGGAGCTGACGGCGTCGCAGGCGGGCTGGCTCACGACGATGGTCCAGATCGGGTTCGTGGCGGGGACGGCCGTGGCCGCCGGCCTCAACCTCGCCGATATCCTGCCCGATCGGCCGTACTTCGCCGGATCGGCGCTCCTGGGCGCGCTGGCCAACCTGGGAATCATCGTGGTCCCCGACTACGAGGGCGCGGTGGTCCTCCGCTTCTTCACCGGCTTCTTCCTCGCCGGCGTGTATCCCCCGGCCATGAAGATGATCGCCACGTGGTTCCGGTCCGGCCGTGGACTCGCCATCGGGACCATCGTCGGGGCGCTGACGGTGGGGAAGGCCACGCCCTACCTGGTCCACGCGTTCGCCGAGGCCAGCGTGGTCCTGGTGGTGGCCACGGCCTCCGCAGGGGCCGGGCTCGCCGCGCTGCTCGTGCTGATCGGGTACCGGGACGGCCCGTTCCCGTTCCAGCGACGCCCGTTCTCCTGGAAGCTCGTGGGCACCGTCCTCCGGGACCGACCCACGCGCCTCGCCATCTACGGCTACCTGGGTCACATGTGGGAGCTGTACGCCATGTGGACGCTCATCGCCGCCTACTATGTCCAGGTCTTCCGGAGCGCCGGCGCCGCAAGGCCGGGCACCCTCGGCGATGTGGCCGGGTTCCTGGCCATCGCGGCCGGCGGCGTCGGGTCGGTCGCGGCCGGCCGGTGGGCCGATCGATGGGGGCGGGAGCGGGTGGCCAGCGGGGCCATGGTCGTCAGCGGCGCGTGCGCTCTGATCGCAGGGTGGCTGGTGGGGGCGTCGCCCTGGGTCGTGGTGCCGCTCGGGCTCGTCTGGGGCTTCGCCATCGTGGCAGATTCCGCTCAGTTCAGCGCGCTGGTCACCGAGGTCGCGCCGGCGCACGCCGTAGGGACCGCGCTCACGCTCCAGACGTCGCTCGGATTCGCCCTGACGGCCCTCTCCATCGCCCTGACCGTCGGGGTCGTGGCCGCCTGGGGCTGGGGGCCCGCGTTCGCTCTACTGGCCGCGGGGCCTGCATTCGGGATCTGGTCCATGCGCCGCCTGGCCGTGCTCCGCCACGCGGCGCGTTGAAGCCCCACCCCCGCGGGGCGGGGATGGGGCCGAGAGGTACGTTGGGCAGCCGGTCAGGGACCGGCCTGGCCGTCTCGTGGCTGTGGGTCACCTCTATGGGCTGCAGGCCGTGGCTATCGCCCGACCCGGCGTTCCAATGCCAGCAGCGCGACGGTGACTCCGCCGAAAAACGCGAGTCCCATGGTCGACTCCTGCTCACGGACGCCTGTTCCGCTCCACGCATCCGGTGGGCGGCTCGGCGCCCCGTCTGCGATCCGCGCGTCGGACCCGGCACCCGGGATCCCGAACACGCGGCGGCAGTATAGATAGTTAACGGGCAGTAAACAACCCCCGGATCAGGGAGGGCGGCGTCATGAGTCGGGAGTCGGTCGAGGGAGGTGGGCCGTGAGCCTGCCCGGCGTCCCGGAGGGGTGGCCGGAGCTGCGATCGGAGCGGGAGCGGGCGTACTTCGAGGAGCTGGAGTCGTTCCTGGAGCAGGAGCGGGAGCGGCGCAGGGTGTATCCACCGCGGGAAGAGGTCTTCCGTGCCCTGGAGCTGACGCCGCGGGAAGCGGTGCGGGTGGTCCTGCTGGGTCAGGACCCGTACCACGGCCCGGGGCAGGCGCACGGCCTGGCGTTCTCCGTGCGTCCGGGCGTGGCCAAGCCGCCCTCGCTGCGGAACCTGCTGCAGGAGCTGCACGAGGATCTCGGCGTGTCGATGCCCGAGGACGGCGATCTCACGCCGTGGGCGCGGCGGGGCGTGCTGCTGCTGAACGCGGTTCTGACGGTCCGTGAGGGAGCGCCGGGCTCACACCGCGGGAAGGGGTGGGAGACGTTCACGGACGCCGTGGTCGAGGCGGCGAGTCGGGGTGGTGACCCCGTCGTGTTCATGCTCCTCGGTAACCGCGCCCGGGAGAAGGCCGGCGGTGTGGACGACGATCGTCACGGCGTGATCGAGGTGCCCCATCCGTCGCCGCTCTCGGCCTACCGCGGGTTCTTCGGGAGCCGAGTGTTCTCCCGGACCAACGCGCTGCTGGAGGCGCTGGGTCGTGAGCCCGTGGACTGGTCGTTGGGTTGAGCCGTGCCCGGACGCGTGCTTCAGGCGTACCGGGGGCGGGGGATCAGGAGGGCACGGGCCCGTCGGTCCCCCGGTCCTGAGGAGGCAGCGTTCCCGGCTTGCCTTCGACGGCGTTGTAGTAGTAGCGGGTGGTGGGGTAGGCGAAGTCGATATCGTCGTGCTCGGCGAACCGTTCCAGTACGTCTTCCCAGATCGCCTGTGTGGTGCTGCGCCGGCGGCGCGGGTGGCAGAGGTATCGGACGGTGAGGAGGACGCCGCTGTCCTTGACCTCGGTGTAGACGATCGGCGTGAGATTGCTGTAGAAGATCATGAACTGGCGGCTGGCCTTCTGCATCTGCTGGCGGGCCTCCTCCACGACCTCGCGGGCGTGTTCCTGGACGATCTCGTCCAGGATCTCCTTCGCCTTCCTCCACGCGCTCTCGAAGGTGACGAGCACCCCGATCTCGTTCCAGATGTACTGCATGCCGCGGGTGTAGTTCGCCAGCGGCTCGCGGAACACGAGGCCGTTGGGGACGTGCACGATCCGCCCGGTGCTCTGGTCGGCGTCCACCCAGTTCCCGATCTCGAGGATGATGAACTGGAAGATCCGCTGGTCGATCACATCGCCGGCGTTGGGCCCGACCTGGACCCGGTCGCCGACCACGAACGGCCGTCGCCAGATGATGAAGAGCCACCCGCCGAGGTTCACGATCGGGTCCTTGAGGGCGATGGCGAGCCCGGCGGAGAGGAGCCCGAAGAAGGTGGCCAGCTCGCCGATCCCTTCCGACCACACCCGACCGACCAGGAGGAACCCGATGACGACCGAGACGTAAGTGATCGTCTTCCGCCAACGGTACCGGGTCCGGACGTCCTCGATCCTCGCCCGCATGATCCGGAGCGCCAGCGCCCGGGCGGCCATGACGATCAGGACGAGCAGCGACGATACGACGATGTCCCACTGGGTTTCCGGCGAGAGGTTCGTCAGCTCCTGGATCCACGACGCGCCCCGGGCCATGGCCGAGTCGGCCGCCTGCTGGGCCCCCTGGACCGGGTCCTGGAGGGTGGCCACCGCCGTCCTCACCGCGGATCGGATCACGGGCGCACCGGCTCCAGGAGCCCCTCCAGGACCTCGGGCCGCCCGTCGATGTCCCCGGCGGGCTCGAGGCCGAGGATGCGGGCGACCAGCGGGTAGATGTGGACGTTTTCGAAAGGCGGGATCGCGTCGCCCGGGCGGATGGCCGGCCCGGCGGCCAGGAAGATGCCGTGCATGGCCGGGTGATACGGATCCCAGCCGTGGGACCCGCCGCCCCGCCAGGGCCGGCCGTCCCGGGGCCGGACGACCCAGCCGGGATCGGCGGCGACGACCAGGTCACCGATCCGTTGGTTCTGGTCGTAGTGCCAGCGCGCGGGCGTCTCCTCCGGTAGGTACACGGCCGCGTGCTCGGGCAGGCGGTCCGCGAGACTGCGGTACACCTGCTCCATCCGTGCGGTGTCCCCCCCGAAATAGAGCTTCGCCTGGGTCCCCGTGTAGATCGTCCGGACCCCGTCGAGGTCCGCGTGGTCGTCCAGGAAGATGACCTGGTCCGTGGGCGCCGCCTTCATCCCGTGGTCGGAGACCAGGATGACCGTGACCCGGTCCGCTACGGGCGTCGTGTCGAGCCCGTCGAGCAGGCGACCGAGATGCCCGTCCAGGACCCGGACCACCGAGTCCACGGCCGCCGCTCCCGGCCCCCGGCGGTGCGCGATCCAGTCCGGCTCGTCGAAATAGAGCATGACGAGCCGGGGCCGGTCGATTTCCGGGAGGGCGAGCCAGTTCAGGACGGAGTCGACGCGCGCGGCGTACGGCACGCTTTCGTCGTAGTACTTGAAGTAGGTCGGTTGGACCCCCTGGATCGGGGCTTCGGTGCCGACCCAGAAGTAGCTGGCCGTCGTCACGCCCTGCTTCTCGGCGGTCACCCAGATGGGCTCGCCTCTGTACCACCGGCCATCCCGGATCGCGTCCCGGTCGCCGATGCTGTAGACGGCGTCGAGCTCCGGGTCGTAAAACCTGTTGTCCACCAGTCCGTGGTTCGCCGGGTACATCCCGGTGGCGATGCTGTAGTGGTTCGGGAACGTCTTGCTCGGGTAGGCCGGGATCAGGCCCTCCGCCTGGACGCCGGCATTCGCGACCCGGTCGAAGGCCGGGGTCTCCGTCCGGTCGAGGAAGTCGGGCCCCATCCCGTCGAAGGAGATCAGCACGACGTAGGACGCATCACCGTCCGGCCTCGGCGGCTCGGCAGGCTGCGGAGGCCTGCCGCAGCCGGCGAGGACGAGGGCCGAGGCCAGCGCGGCCGCGCGCCAGAGGGCCGCGAGGGTCGCCGTGTCGAAGGGGTCCGCGCTCGGGATCATGGCGCTACGGTACCCCGGGCCCCGGGCCCGCGCAACGTCCGCCCGGAGCGGACGGGTGGGCGGCCACGGGGTTGAGCGGGGTCGAGGCCCGGGTAAGGTGCGGGTCAGCCGCGGGTAACGGTGGGTGAGCCGCGGGTTGAAGGGAGCGCCCGGTCGCGCGTACTGCAGGATGGCCGCGGCGGCAGCCGCGCCCCCGGGAGACGGGACCTCCGGACCGGATGCAACGTTGAGGTCCGGGCTCACGTCTAAGCCGGTGGGTGCGCGACCGATCGAGCCATTGAGGAAGCGACGGGGGCGGTCTAGGTTACGGCTCCCCCTGATCCGATCTGCCGCCCGGGCCCGATCCGCCGAGTTGCGTGCCCGCCCGGGAGGCGGCTTCCGCGATCGAGCGGCAGAGCGACGGGCGATCCACGACTGAGACCAGGGCTACCATGGCATTTTCTAGACGGATGGCAGGATTTGGCGTGGCCGTTCTGGTCGTCGCGGTCCTGGCCGGCGGCGTCTATCTGCGGATCTCCACGGAGGCTTCGGCCGAGGCCGATCCGGCGGACGGCGATCCCGTGACCACGAGCACGTCCATGTTCTCCACGGATGTCGCTATCGCCGTAGAGGGCGCGGAGGCGGTCCGGGACACGCTGGTCCTGACCGTGAGCGCGTCCGGCCAGGCCGAGGCGTGGCGCCGCGCCCGGATGACCGCGGAGGTTGCCGGGCGTGTGCAGCGGGTCCCCGTCCGGGAGGCCGACCGGGTCGCCGAGGGCGAGCTGCTGCTGGCGCTCGACCCGACGGACATGGAGCTGGCGCTGGAGCGTGCCGAGGCGCGGCTCGCGCAGGCCGAAGCCGACTACCGCGAGAAGCTGCTCTTCGACCAGGAGCTGGCGCCGGACGTCCGGGCGGAGCGAGAAGCGGCCCAGCGGCTGAAGAGTGGTCTGACGGAAGCGGAGATCGCCGTTCGGGAAGCCCGGCTCGATCTGGAGCGGACGCGGGTCCGGGCGCCGTTCCCCGGCCGGGTGGCGTCGTTGACCGTGGTGCCCGGCCAGCTCGTGAGCCAGGGCGCCGAGCTCATGACCGTCGTGGACCTCGACCCCATCAAGGTCCAGGTCCAGGTGCTGGAGGGCGAGCTGGCCCACCTGGCGCCGGGGGGGACGGCGGAGCTGCGGTTCTCGGCGTTCCCGGAGGAGGTCTTCACGGGTACGATCGAGACGATCAACCCGATCGTTGAGGAGCAGACCCGCACGGCGAAGGTGACGGTGCTCGTGCCGAACGCCGCCGGGCGGATCCTGCCGGGGATGTACGCCCGGGTGGAGCTGGAGGCCCAGCGGATCCCCGACCGGATCCTGGTGCCCCGATCGGCGATCTTGGAGCGGGACCGACGGACGATGCTGTTCGTGCTGGAGGACGGGAAGGCCAAGTGGCGCTACGTAACGACCGGTCTCGAGAACGAGGACTACGTCGAGATCGTGGACCACCCGGAGACGGAGGTGGTGGAGCCCGGCGAGGTGGTCCTGACCGGAGGTCACTTCACGCTCACCCACGACGCGGACGTCCGGCTGGTCGACGACTACCGGCAGGCGGAGACGGGGAGGCCGCAGTGATACGGGCTCGCCGGGGGGCTCGGCTCGGGCCGGTCGTGACCGGGGTGGCGGACTTCGACCGGCGGGACGCGACGGGCGGATCCTGTGTGGACCGCGGATCCCGCGTGGGCCGCGGGGTCCGGCTGGCCGCCCTCGTCATCGCCGTCACCGCTCCGCTCACGCCGGGCGGGCTCGCAGCGCAGGAAGGCCCGGCGGCCCGTCCCGACTCCGGCGCGGTGCCGGCCCGGGAATCGGCCGCGCTGACGTTCGATGGCGCGGTCCGGCTCGCGCTCGAGAACAACCCGGCCTACCTGCGGCAGCTGAACGCGGCGGAGTCCGCGGGCTACTCGGAGCGATCCAGCTTCGGCTCGGCTTTCCTGCCGCGGCTGAGCGCGGGGCTGGGGTTCAGCGGCAGCACGTTCCGCCGGAAGACCGCCGAGGACGACTTCGGGAACCCTATCGGCGGGACCGACTTCGTGGAGAACACGACCAGCAGCGCGTCCCAGAGCGTGAGCCTCGGCGGATTGAACCTGTTGAACCTCCAGAGCTGGCGCAGCTACGGCGCCGCTCGGGCCCGAACCGACGCGCAGGTCGCGGCTGCGGATCTGCAGGCGGCCCGGCTCCGTACGACGGTGGGCCAGGCGTACTGGCGCGCGGTGCAGGCGGAAGCGCTGATCGAGGTGGAGGAGCGGCAGCTCCGGAGCGCCCGCCAGCAGCTGGCCGCGGTCCGGGAGCTGCTCCGGGTCGCGGCCCGGCAGCCGACGGACGTGCTGGGCGCGGAGCTTCAGGTCGCCCAGGCCGAGCAGCGGGTCCAGGAGGCCCGGGGGGACGCGCGGAAGGAGCGGCTCCAGCTGAAGCAGACCATGGGCGTGGACCTGGGTCGAGCGTTCCGGCTGGCCACGGGCTGGCCGGCGGTATTCGACCCGACCGGGCTCGACGCGGAGGCGCTGGTCCAGCGCGCGGTGCAGGAGGGGCCGCGACTGGCCCAGGAGCGGGCCGCAGTGGAGGCGGCGGACCGGGCGCTGGGCGCGGCCCGGGCCGCACGCTACCCCACGGTGAGCGCCAACGCGAGCTGGGGACGGGGGCTGAGCGCCCAGAATTACGCCGCCATCGGCGAGCTGGACCTCCCGAACCAGAGCTGGGGCTTCGGACTGAGCATCAACGTCCCGCTCTTCGATCGGTTCGCCACGGCGGCCCAGATCGGGCAGGCCGACGTGGAGCTGGAGAACGCCCGCGAGACGCGCCGGGAGGCCCGCCTACAGGTGGAGCAGGAGGTCCGGGCGGCGCTGATCGACCTGGAGAGCGCGTACAGCGCCGTCCAGCTCGCGGAGCGCTCGGCGGAGATCGCCCGGGAGCGGCTCCGGCAGGGGGAGGAGCTGTACCGGCTGGGCTCCATCGGGTATACGGAGCTCCAGCGGATGTTCGATGACGTGGCCGCGGCGGAGCGCGGCGTGGTGGCCGCGTACAGCCAGTTCGCCAGCGCGCTCCTGCAGCTGGAGGAGCGGGTGGGCGCCGCGGTCGAGCCCGGCTCATGAGCCTGCCACGCCGGTCGATCCGCCGGCCCGTGGCCGTGGCGATGCTGTTCGTCGCCGTGGCCTTCCTGGGGCTGATCTCGTTCGCGCGGCTCCCCATCGATCTGCTGCCGGACGTGTCCTACCCGAAGCTGGTGATCTACACCGAGTACACGGGCGTGGGGCCCGCGGAGGTCGAGCGGTTCGTGACCGAGCGGGTGGAGCAGCAGGTCGCCCGCGTCCCCGGCGTCCGGGACGTGGAGAGCGTGAGCCGGGAGGGCGTCTCCCTGGTCACCGTCCGCTTCACCTGGGGCACGGACATGGACTTCGCCGTGCTCAACGTCCGGGAGCGGCTCCAGGCGCTGGACAACGACCTGCCGGACCAGGCGGACCGGCCGGTGGTGCTCCGTACCGACCCGCGCAGCGAGCCGATCATGGCCATCTCCCTGGCCGGCCAGGCCGACCTCCGCGCGCTGAAGGAGCTGGGAGAGAGCGTCTTCCGCCGTCGGCTGGAGCAGATCGAGGGCGTGGCCCAGGTGGCGGTCACGGGCGGGCTGGAGCGCGAGATCCACGTGGAGGTCGACCCGGCGAGGCTCGAGGCGTACGGGGTCACGGTCCAGGAGATCGCCGAGGCGCTGGACGCCGCCAACTACAGTCTCCCCGGCGGCACGGTCCGGCGGGGCCGGTTCAGCTACAGCCTGCGCACCCTCGGCGAGTTCGAGACGGTCCAGGAGATCGGGGACGTGGTCGTGGCCCGGCCGGACGCCGGCTCGGGCGGGCAGGAGGCCGGGTCGGGCGGGTCGGGGGACGGAGGCGAGGCGTCGTCGGGCGTGATCACGCTGCGGGACGTCGCGGCCATCCGGGACACCTTCGAGGACCGGGAGTCGATCGCCCGCTACAACGGCGAGGAAGCGGTGGGGCTGCTGGTGTTCAAGGAGTCGGAGGCCAACACCGTTCGGGTCGCGGAATCGGTGGACGAGGTCCTGGACGAGCTGCGGGGGGAATACGACGCCCTCCACGTCGACGTGGCGATGAGCCAGGCCGGCTTCATCGCGGATGCCATCTCCAACGTGGTGCAGGCGCTGGTGCTCGGCGGGATCCTGGCCTTCCTGGTGCTGTTCCTCTTCCTGCGGGACGCCCGCTATCCCGTGGCCATCGCGCTGGCCATCCCGATCTCCGTGGTCGGGACGTTCAGCCTGCTGGACCTGGCCGGCGTCTCGCTCAACATCATGAGCCTGGGCGGCCTCGCCCTGGGCGTGGGGATGCTGGTCGACAACAGCATCGTCGTGCTGGAGAACATCTTCCGGCACCGCGAGCTGCAGGCCGCGGGCCTCGAGGCGGCATCGCTGGACTCGGCGGCGATGGGCGCCGAGGAGGTCCAGGGAGCCATCACCGCGTCGACGCTCACCACGATCAGCGTGTTCGGGCCGATCATCTACGTGGAGGGCGTGGCCGGCGAGCTCTTCGGCGCCCTCTCCCTCGCCGTCGCGTTCTCGCTCCTGGCGAGTCTCCTGGTCGCGCTCACGCTCCTGCCCACCATGGCCGCCCGCTGGGAGCTGCACCCCGACGCGCACGTGGGGTGGCTCCGGCGGGGCCTGCGGACGACGGGACGCACGGTCGCCCGAGGGCTGCGGGCCGTCTTCGATCCGCCTCTCGCCGCGTTCGACCGGGCGTTCGACCGGTTCGCCAGCGGGTACCACCGGGTGCTGGGCACGGCGCTGGACCGTCGGGCCCGGGTCGTGGGGATCACGCTGGCGCTGCTGGTCGTGGCCGTGGCCGTGGGCGCCGGGCTCGACCGGAGCGTGCTGCCCGACGTGGACCAGGGCTCGTTCCGGGTGCGGGTCGAGCTCCCGAAGGGGACGCCGCTCGAGCAGACGGCCGAGGCCGCCGCCCGTCTGGAGTCCGTCTTCCTCTCGCACGATGCCGTGGAGGCCGTCTTCAGCCAGGTCGGCCAGCAGGTGGCCGTGGCGGGGATGGACGAGCGGGAAACGGGCCTGCACACGGCGACGCTCGAGGTCCGGCTCGCGGAGCACGCGTCGACGGATGCAGTGCTGGCCTCGCTCCAGCCGGCGCTCCGGCGGTTCCCACCGGGCGCGGTGGCCGTCTCGACGGGCCAGGCTACGGCGCTCGGCCGGCTGATGGGCGGAGGCGAGGCGGATATCGCGGTCCGGATCCGCGGGGACGACCTGGACGGCGCGCTCGCCTACGGCCGGTCGCTCGAGCGTGAGCTGGCGGAGCTGCCCACGCTGACGAACGTGCGGCTCGGCGTGGAGCTCGGGCGGCCGGAGATCCAGGTGGAGATCGACCGGGAGCGGGCGGCCGCGTACGGGATCGAGACCCGGGCCGTCGCGGAGACGGTCGAGCGGTACATGCTGGGCGCACAGGCGACGGAGTTCGTGGAGTTCGACCGGAAGATCCCGGTGGTCGTGCGGCTGCCGCAGGAGGCCCGGCGCTCGCTGGCTACGCTGGACGACATCCGGGTCCAGGGCGTCCCGCTCCGGGAGCTGATCCGGACCCGGGAAGCGCTCGGCCCCAGCGAGATCCAGCGGCGGGAGCAGAGCCGGGTCGTGCCCGTGCTGGCGGACGTGGCCGGCGGCGGGCTGGCCGCCGCCGTGGAGGACATCCGGATGGCGGTGTCCGAGCACCCGGTGCCGCGCGGGCTCCGGCTCGAGATCGGAGGCGAGAACGAGGAGATGCGGCGCAGCTTCCGCGACCTGGCGTTCGCCTTCGGTCTGGCGCTGCTCCTGGTCTACATGATCCTGGCCGCCCAGTTCGAGTCGTTCATCCACCCGTTCACGATCCTGCTGAGCGTGCCGCTGGCGCTGGTCGGCGCGGTCGCGTCGCTGTGGCTCGCCGGCGCGGGGCTCAACACCATGAGTCTGATCGGTGTCGTGATCCTGGTGGGGATCGTGGTCAATGATGCGATCATCAAGGTCGACTTCATCAACCAGGCCCGGGCCCGCGGCGCGGCGCTGCGGGACGCCATCCTGGAGGCGGGTTCGGCGCGGCTCCGGCCGATCATCATGACCACGGTGACCACCGTCCTGGGGCTGACCCCGATGGCGCTCGGGATCGGGCGGGGCGCGGACCTCCGGGCGCCGCTGGCGATCGCCGTGATCGGCGGGCTGATCACCGCAACGGCGCTGACGCTGATCATCGTGCCCGTGGCGTACGACCTCATCGAGAGCCTCCGGATCCGGCTGCTGACGCTGGCCGGCCGGTCGCCGGACGAGGTCGGGGTGCCCGGGACGGCCGCGACGTCCACGGAGCCCGGCCCCGCGTACCTCCACGACGACGGGGCCGGGCCGTGATCCGGCTCGCCATCCGCCGACCGGTGGCCGTGACGATGGCGTACGTGGCCATCGCGCTGCTGGGGTGGGCCGCATGGCGGAACGTGCCGCTGGAGCTGCTGCCGGAGACGCAGCTCCCCCAGCTCTCCATCCAGGCCGAGTGGCAGGGCTCGTCGCCGGAAGCGGTCGAAGCGTTCGTCACGTCTCCGCTCGAGGGCGAGATCCAGCAGGTCGCGGGGGTGGAGAAGATCCGGTCGACGTCGCAGGCCGGGCAGGCCAGCATCCAGGTCGAGTTCGACCGGGAGACGGACATGGACTTCGCCCGGCTGGAGCTGTCGGAGCGGCTGGCATCGCTGCGGGACGAGCTCCCGCCCGGCGTCACGCCGCGGGTGATCCCGTACGTGCCCCGGGAGTTCCGGGAGCAGCAGCGTCCGTTCCTGGAGTACACGGTGACGGGGTCGTACACGCCGGAGGCGCTCCGGGCCCACGTCCAGGACGTGATCCGCCCCGAGATCACACAGGTGGACGGGGTCAACGATGTCGAGGTGTACGGCGGGCGGGACCGGCTCCTCGAGATCGAGCTGGACCCGCGGAAGGTCGAGGCGCTGGGCCTGCCCGCGCAGTGGGTCCGACAGCAGATCCAGGACCTGGAGTACGTGCGCGAGGCGGGGTACGTCGAGGTCGGCGGCCGCCTGCAGACGGTGGCGCTGCGGCACCGGGCCGAGTCGGTCCGGGACATCCTCCGGCTCCCGGTCCTGATCGACCAGGGCAGGGTGGTCCGGGTCGCCGACGTGGCGGACGTGCACGACACCTACGAGGACGCCCGTCAGTACTACCGGATCGATGGCTTCCCGGCGGTGAGCTTCACCGTCCACAAGGAGATCGGCGTCAACGTGGTGGAGGTGGCCGACGCGGTGAAGGCGCGCCTGGCCGAGGTCGAAGCGCTGAACCCGCCGGGCACCCGCGTCATCCTCGACGAGGACGAGAGCGAGGCGGTCCGGACCCAGCTCTCCGACCTCCGGACCCGGGCCGCGGTGGCCGGGCTGGTGATCTTCCTGGTCCTGCTCCTGTTCCTGGGCTCCCTCCGGTCCGCGGCCATCGTGTTCGCGACCATCGCGTTCAGTGTGCTGATCACGATCAATCTGATCTATTTCGGCGGCTTCACGCTGAACGTGCTCACGCTCATGGGGATCGCCATGGGCTTCGGGCTGATCGTGGACAACGCGATCGTCGTGCTGGAGAACATCTACCGGCGGCGTAAGCTGGGCGACCCGGCGAGGGCAGCGGCGGAGCGGGGTGCCCGCGACGTGGTGCTGCCGATCCTCGCGGCCACGCTCACCACGGTGGTCGTGCTGGTCCCGTTCGTCTACCTCCAGGGAGAGCTCCAGGTCTACTACGTACCGCTGGCCATTGTCGTGGGGTTCAGCCTCATCGCCAGCCTGTTCGTCGCGTTCAGCTTCATCCCGGGGCTGGCGAGCCGGACGCTGGGCCGGGTCCAGCCCGATGCGCGGGGACGGGCGGTCCCGGAGCTGGCACGCCGGTACGCGGAGGATGTGGTGGCCAGCTTCGAGACCGCCCGGGCCCGACGCCGGGCCCGCTGGGCGCGCTGGAAGCCGAGACTCGCCCGGGTGCTGCCGTGGCGGTGGCTGCGCCGGGTGAGGGGAGGCGGGTCGCGGGGCGAGGGTCCGACGCCTGGCGGCGCCGGGTCGCAGTGGACCGGGTCGGAGGCCGGAGACAACGGTCCCGCCGCCCGCCACCCGCTGCCGGCCCCCGCCGGACGGGCCCCGGCCCGCCCGTCCTGGTACGTCCGTCTCTACGCCGGGCTGGTGGGGTTCACGCTCCGGCACCCGGTGGTGACGGTCGTGCTCGCCGCCGCGCTGCTGGGCGGGTCGTACCACCTGTTCGACCGGTACGTGACCCGGGGAATCCTGTGGGGGAACTGGTGGGGTGAGGACAACTATATCTCGATCCAGGTGCGGATGCCGCGGGGCGAGGACATCGACCGGGTGGACCAGCTGACGCGGTACTTCGAGGAGCGGCTGAAGCGGATCCCGGAGGTCGAGCGATTCGTGACCAACGTGTACCCCACGTACAGCCAGACCCGGGTGACCTTCCCGGACTCCATCGAAGCCACCGATATCCCGGTGGCGATCAAGGAGCAGCTCCTGGCATACAGCCACCAGTTCGGCGGGCTGGATGTGCGGGTGTACGGGTACGGCCCGTCGTTCTACGGCGGGGGCAGCAGTCCGCCCAACTACGCGATCCAGGTCTACGGCTACAACTACGAGAAGGTGCGCGAGATCGCCGAGGACCTGGGCGGTCGGCTCGAGCGGTTCAGCCGGATCCGGGAGGTGGACACGAACTCGAGCGGGCGGTGGTACCAGGAGCGGGAGACGGAGCTGGTGCTGGCGCTGGACCGGCGTCGCCTCGCGCTCCACGACCTGACCGCGCGGGACGTGGTCTGGCAGGTCGCGGCCGCGACGCAGAGCAGCGCCCGGAACGCCCCGGTCCGGATCGCCGGCGAGGAGCTCCAATTCGCGGTGAAGCTGGAGGGGAGCCGCGACCTGGACCTGTTGGGGCTGCAGGACCTGCTGCTCCCGTCCCGGGGCGGGTCGGCAGTCCGGCTCGGCGAGGTGGCCCGGCTCGAGGAGCGGGCGGTCCTGGCGCGCATCCAGCGGGAGGACCAGCGGTACATCCGCTACGTCTCCTACGAGTTCCGTGGCCCGACGAAGCTCGGTGACCTGGTCCAGGAGGCGGTCATCGAGAACACGTTCCTCCCACCGGGCTACAGCATCGAGACCGGCAGCGAGTGGCGGTGGGACGACGAGGAGCAGCGTCAGATCTACGGCGTGCTGGCCATCGCGATCCTGCTGGTCTTCATGGTGACGGCCGCGCTCTTCGAGTCCATGCGACAGCCGCTGACGGTGCTGCTGGCGGTGCCCATGGCGATGGTCGGGGTCTTCCTGATCTTTTTCTACACCGGCGCGAGCTTCACCCGCGAGGCCTATGTCGGGGTCATCATGATGGGCGGGATCGTGGTCAACAACGCGATCCTGCTGGTCGACCACATCAACCACCTGCGTCGGGTGGAGGGGATGGCGCTGATGCCCGCTGCGCTCCGGGGCACGCTCGAGCGGGTCCGTCCCATCCTCATGACCAGCACGACCACCATCATGGGGCTGCTCCCGCTCGTGCTGTTCAGCGAGACCGCGAACGAGAACATCTGGAACGCGCTGGCCTACGCGCTGATCGGCGGGCTGGCGAGCTCCACGGTCCTGGTCCTCACCGTGACGCCGGCGCTCTACCTGCTGTTCGAGCTGCGGCCGGAGCAGCGGCGACTGGCGCGGACCGCGGGGGAGCCGACGGGCGACGCCCCGCTCGTGGGCGCCCCGGCGGTCTAACGGAGCGCTGTCCAGCGACGGAGCCGAGCCCTATACTCTGCTCCATGAGCACCGAGAAGCCCACGAGCCTCCGCCAGGCCCGGGAAGAGACCATCGACGCTCTGTGTCAGGGCTTCGCCCGGGAGTCGATCTCCCTCGGCGAGCTGGAACGGCGGCTGGAGACCGCCCGGTCCGCCCGCAGCCGGGACGAGCTGGCGGCCCTCCTGCGCGACCTGCCAGGCACCCCGGCCCCCGCGCGCCCCGCGTCCACCGCGTCCAGGGCCACCGGGACGGAGCCCGCGAAGCGCCCGGAGCGGCGGCCGGCCCCGTCGCCGGACGACGCGGAGGCGGGCGTACGGTCGTCGGGCCATCTGGCCGTGGCCGTGATGGGTGGAACGCGGCGTGCGGGTCGTTGGGCGCCGCCCCAGGAGATGGCCGCCGTGGCGCTCATGGGCGGCGTCGAACTCGACTTCCGGGAAGCGGTGCTGGGCCCGGGCGTCACGGAGATCAACTGCTTCGCATTCTGGGGCAGCGTCGAGATCACGGTGCCGCCGGGGGTGGAGGTCGAGTCCCGGGGCTTCGCGCTGCTCGGCGGGTTCGAGCAGGACGGCGAGAGCGATACGGCCCCCGACCCCGAGGCGCCCCGGATCGTGGTGAACGGGCTGGCCCTCATGGGCGCGGTAGAGATCAAGGTCGTGGAGCGCGGCAGGAAGCTCGGGAAGAACCGATAGAGGATCGCGGAAGGCGGACATGAAGAACCGACTCATGTGGGCCCTGGCCCTCCTGATCATCGCCGGCTCGCCGGCGGCGGCCCAGGACGGGCTGCTCCTGGTGGTCAACAAGAGCGACAACACGCTCTCGTTCATCGACATGCCCCGCGGCGTGGAGGTCGCGACGGTGGAGACGGGCCACGCGCCCCACGAGGTGGCGATCAGCCCCGAGGGCCGCTGGGCCTACGTCACCGACTACGGCACGGGTCCGGACCCGGGCAACACCGTCACCATCGTCGACGTGGCCGCGCGGTCCCGGGTCGGGACCATCGACCTGGGCGAGCACACCCGTCCCCACGGCGTCGTGGTCACCGACGACGGCAGCCTCTGGGTCACGACCGAGGGCTCGTCGCACGTCCTGAAGATCGACCCCACAACCCGGGCCGTGGTGCTGGAGGCCGAGACGGGGCAGCGGGTGACCCACATGGTCGTGGCGGCCGGTCGGGACCGGGTCTACACCGCCAACATCGGGAGCGGGACGGTCACGGCCATCGACGCCACGACGGGCGACGTCGTCGCCCAGATCGCGACCGGGGCCGGGGCCGAGGGGATCGCGCTGGCGCCGGACGGACGCCACGTCTACGTGACCAACCGGTCGGCCGGCACCCTCAGCCGGATCGCCGTGGCCGGTGACAGCGTCACGGGCACGCTGGAGGTGGGCGCGTTCCCGATCCGGGTGGAGGTGCTCCCGGACGGCAGCCGGGCGCTGGTCTCCAACGCCGAGGCGAACGAGCTGGCGGTCGTGAACCTGGGCACGTGGACGGTGGAGCGCCGGATCCCGGTGGGCGACGTGCCGGTCGGGATCCAGATCAAACCGGGCGGCTCCGTGGCCTACGTGGCGAACACCCGGGCCGACAAGGTCAGCGTGGTCGACCTGGATACGTGGGCCGTGGTGGACGAGCTGACGGCGGGGGACGAGCCGGACGGGATGGCCTGGGTCGGGGACCCGCGGTGAGCGAGGCCGTAAGGGCCCGGTTCGCACCGTCCCCGACGGGGTACCTGCACGTGGGCGGGGCCAGGACCGCGCTCTTCAACTGGCTCTTCGCACGGCATCACGGGGGCACGTTCGTGCTCCGGATCGAGGACACCGACCGGGCCCGGTCGAGCGACGAGATGGTCGCCGCGATCCTGGAGGGCATGGAGTGGCTCGGCCTCGACTGGGACGAGGGCCCCGTCCACCAGGCCGACGGGTTGGAGCGGCATCGACAGGACGCGCTCCGCCTGCTGGAGGAGGGACGCGCGTACCGCTGCTTCTGCTCCCCGGAGAGGCTGCAGGCGAAACGGGAAGCCGCCGAAGCCGCTGGTGGCGGCTACCGCTACGACCGGCACTGCCGACTGGAGGTCTCCGACGAGGAGTCGGAGGAGCGGGCGGCGGCCGGCGAGCCGTTCGTGGTCCGGTTCGAGGTGCCGGAAGGCGGGACCGTGTGGGAGGACGCCGTCCACGGCGAGACCCGGTTCGACAACGCCGAGATCGACGACTTCATCATCCTGCGGACCGATGGCACGCCGATCTACAATCTCGCCGTGGTCAGCGACGACCACGAGATGGCGATCAGTCACGTGATCCGCGGGGACGACCACCTGTCGAATACGCCGAAGCAGATCCTGCTGTACGACGCGCTGGGGTGGTCGGGGCCCACCTTCGCCCACGTGCCGCTGATCCTGGGGCCCGATGGCAAGCGGCTGAGCAAACGGCACGGGGCCACGGCGGTCGGGGAGTACCGGCACGAGGGGATCCTGCCCGCGGCCATGGTCAACTTCCTGGCGCTCCTGGGCTGGTCGCCGGGCGATGACACCGAGGTCATGACGGTGGACGCGCTGGTGGACCGGTTCAGTCTCGACCGGATCAACAAGAAGAGCGCCGTGTTCGACACCGAGAAGCTCGAGTGGCTGAACGGCCGCTACCTCGCCGAGGCCCCGGCCGCGGAGCTGGCGCCGATGGTCGTGGATCGGCTCGTGGCCTCCGGCGTGGATCCCGAGGAGCTCGCCCGGCGCGAGGAGTGGCTGCTGGGGCTCATCGACCTGCTGAAGACCCGGGCTCGCACGGTGAACGAGGTGGCCGACCAGGCCCGGGTCTACCTCGTGGACGAGCTGGAGTACGAGGACAAGGCGGTCGCCAAGCACTGGGCGAAGAAGCCCGACGAGGTCGCGGAGCGGCTCCGTCGCCTCCGGGAGGCCTACGGCGAGCTGGACGCGTGGGAGCTCGAGCCGCTCGAGGACGCGCTCCGAGGGCTGGCCGACGAGCTCGGGGTCGGCGCGGGGAAGGTGATCCACCCGCTGCGTCTCGCGTTGACGGGGTCGTCCGCATCGCCGGGCATCTTCCAGGTGCTGATGGCGATCGGGCGGGAGCGGTCGCTGGCGAGGATCGAGGAAG
>JAWVYT010000005.1:0-23350 GCA_033722595.1 Longimicrobiales bacterium | reverse complement strand
TCCTCGTTCACACGGGTCTTGGTCTTTGCTATGAGGTCCTCCCCTGTGCGGTTTCGTGTGCGTCCTTCTGCGGGATGGTACTCATCCGTCAACCTCCGTGCCGTCGCACCGAGTCGCTCCCGCAATCGAGGCCGCCGTCCTGGGGGTTGAAGGTGAACCAACGGCGGTCGTTGGACAACCACTGCTCGGTGACGGGCGCGCAGAGTGTGGTGATGGAGCCGGCGTCGACGATCAGGGCCGTGTAGTCTCCGAGGCGCAGGGTGAAGCTCGCGGTCCCGGCCGGCAGGGCCAGGACGAGCTCCATCGGCTCGGCGGGTCGGATCTCGAGCCGATCCTTCCGTCCCTGCTCGACGGCGAGGGGTCGACTGGTGATGACCCGGAAGTTGGGGCCTTCGAGCCGGACCGAGACGCGCTCGATGACCGAGAGGTCGGGGACGCTGACCTGGTCGGGTGCGAGGCTCCGGCTGAAGGTGGTGTAGAGCGGGCTCTCGGGCGCACGGCCGGTATCGGGCGCGGATTCCACCGGGGACGCCGGCCGGGAGGCTCCTTCTGGCGCACCCGGTGGGGCGGTCGGCGGGGTCGGCTCTCCCGCGGTCGGCGGGGGCGGCGCGGGGTCTCGTGCGTCAGGCCGGGGCAGGGGCGCGCTGATGCCGCCGGGGCTCCGGTCCCGTGTCTCCCATTCCCAGCTCCCGGTTCGTCCCCGGGCCACGTTCTGGCCCAGGCCCCTCCCGGGCAGACGCACGCTGACCCACACGTTCTCGGGCACGGCGACGAGGTAGTCCACGGGCCCGGGCCCCGCGGCGCTGAGCGTGAGCCTGTCGTCGTCGGCGAGCCCTGAAGACGTGAATCCTCGCTGGGCCCTGCTGGCGATGCGGACGGAGCCGGGCTCGCCCCGTATGAGGCGGAGCGTGCCGGCCGCGTCGACATCGACATCGATAGTCAGTCGGGTCCCGACGTACACGAACTGCTCGCGGGCGACCTGCCATTCCTGGGCGGTGATGGGCGTCGCCAGGAGCAGGGCGACGAGCGGTGCGGCGATGCGGGTCATGGTACTGGCTTCCTTCAAGGGTTCCACTGGGATGATAGCCCCATCCGGGGGGCAGGGTTCCACGCCCGCGTGCCCGAGAATGGGCTTTGCGGATCCCCGGGGCCGCGACTAGCTTTATCGCTCCATACCCCACCGGCAGGAGCCTGTATGACCCAGTACACCGAGGACGAGCTGAAGGAGAAGGTCCACGACGGCTACATCCTGGAATCTCCGGACGAGATGACGCCGGGGTACCGGAAGGCGCTCACCATCCAGCTGATGGTCCAGGGCGACACCGAGCTGATGAGCGCCCCGGCGTACTGGGGCGCGGCGCAGGACGCGCCGAGCACGAACACGATGGTCAGCGCGGTGGCCATCATCCAGGACGAGCTGGCGCACGCGAACATCGCGTACCGGATCCTGGAGGACATGGGCCAGAGCAAGGAGGAGCTGCTTTACGGCCGGGAGCCCCACGAGTTCAAGCACCCGTACGGGTTCGATCAGCCGCTGGAGAACTGGGCGGAGCTGGTCACGGCCAACGGCTTCTTCGATCGGGCCGGGATCACGCTGCTCGGGGACGTGCACCGGAACACGAGCTACGGCCCGCTGAAGCGTGCGCTGGTGAAGGTGGACATGGAGGAGACGTTCCACCTGCGCCACGGCGAGGTGTGGATGCGTCGCCTGGCGGCGGCCGGGGGCGAGGCGAAGGAGAAGCTGCAGCGGGCGGTGGAGTGGATGTTCCCCATGACCATCGAGTGGTTCGGTCTGCCGGACGACCTCAAGCGGCACAGCGATCAGCTGGACTACAAGCTCAAGGGGATGACCAACGACGAGCTTCGGCAGGCGTGGATGAGCGCCACCGTACCGCTGTGCGAGGGGATCGGGATCGACGTCCCGGCCCACTACGACGACCAGCAGGAGCAGTATGTGCTGGAGTATCCGTTCCCCTGTGACTACGACGCCGAGGCGAAGCGCTGGGACTTCGAGGGCGGCGAGATCACGTGGGACGAGGTCTTCCAGCGCTGGAAGGGGCGGGGCCCCATGAACGAGCGGTACGTGGAGAGCGTCCGGAAGAGCCACGGCGACGTGCGCCGGCTCATGGCGGCGTGATGGACGCCCTGAGCTCGGAGCGATCGGGTGTGCCCGCGGGTGCGGGGTCGGGAGCGGGGCACGGAGTGCGCGGCCCGGCGCTGAACGCCGCGGTGGGGGCCCCGCTCGTCGAGCCCATCACGGTCCGGCCCGGCACGGAACGGTACTGGCGCGCGTTGAAGGAGGTGCGGGATCCGGAGCTGCCGATCAGCGTCGTGGACATGGGCCTGATCTACGACATCCGGGCCGTGGCTCGGGAATCGGACCCGGGCGTCCGGCTGGAGGTGCGCATGACGTTCACGGCCACGGCCTGCCCGTGCATGGAGCTCATGCTGATGGACGTGGAGGAGCGGCTGCTGGAGGAGGGCGTCGGCACGGTCTCGATCGATGTCGTCTGGGACCCGCCGTGGACCCGGGCGATGATCACGGATGAAGGGCGGGCGACGCTGAAGAAGTACGGAGTGGCCGCGTGAGCGGAGTGCAAGAATGCAAGAGGGCAAGATGCAAGAGTGCAAGAGGGCGAGTCGATGATCTATGAAGTCTTTGCCCGAAAGAGCCGGGGCGAGCCGCTGAAGCACATCGGCAACCTGAACGCGCCGGATGTCGAGCTGGCGAAGGTGTACGCGTTCAATACGTACGACGAGGAGCGGTGGTTCGACATGTACGTGGCCCCGAGGGAGGCGCTGGCGGAGGTCTTCACCGAGGACAGGGGCGAGCCTGTGGAGGCCGGATGACGGACGCCACGGAGCTGGGGGCCGACGCCGAGGCGGCGGTCCGGGACCTAATCCTGGTCCTCGCGGACACGAAGCGGCTCCTCGGGTACCGGTACGCCGAGTGGATGCTGGGAGCGCCGGAGCTGGAGACGGGGATCGCGTGCTCGAGCATGGCACAGGACGAGTGGGGGCATGCCCGGCTGCTGTACGCGCTGATGAAGGGGTTCGACGAGGACCCGGAGGCGCTGGAGCACGCCCGGGAGCCCGCTGAGTACCGGAGCATGGAGGTCCTGGACGCGTCGGCCGGCACGTGGCCGGAGGCGGTCGCGCTCATGGCGCTGGCGGACGTCGCGGTCACCACGCAGTTCGAGGCGCTGCGCTCGTCGTCGTACGATCCGATCCGGCAGCGGGTGGAGAAGGTCGTGGAGGAGGAGCGGTTTCACGCGGCCCACGGTGCGGCCTGGTTCCAGCGCCTCGCCGAGGGCACGGACGCGTCGCGGTCGGCTCTCCGGGACGCCGTGTCTGACCTCCTTCCACCGGTACTGGCCTGGTTCGGGCCGGACTCCGAGCGGGCGGGTGTGCTGGAAGAAGCCGGGGTGGCCATCGAGACCGGCTCCGCGCTCCGCTCCGCGTTCCTCGAGCGGGTCTCCGACCGGCTGGCCCGGGTGGGCGTGGAGCCGGAGGATCCGTTCTTCGACGGATTCGACGAGGCCCGCCGTCGGGGCCCCGGCGGTCCCGACGAGGAGACGATCCGGCGGATCCGTGGCGACCGGAACCGGGCGTTCCTGATGGACTGATGGCAGACGACGCGTACGACCTTCCCGAGCGGCCGACCTGTCCCTTCTGCGACGGGGCGGAGACCGAGCTGCACTCCGCGTTCGGGACGGCGCTCTCCGTGGCCACCTACTGGTGCCGTGCATGTCGCACGGCTTTCGAGTGGGTGAAGTGGCAGGAGCCGGAGGATGAGCCCGCGGACGCGTGACGTGCCCGGCGGGGTCGCGGAGCTAGTCCAACTCCTGCAGCTCCACATCCTGCAGGAAGTCCCGAAGCGGCCCGCTGGTCACGGTGGCAGCCTCCGCCAGATCCAGGAGGATCCCCGGCCGCTCCAGCTCGGTCACCAGCACGCGGCGAGCCGCCACCTCCACGACCTTTTCGGAGGCGTCGCCGGACGCGGCGTCGTAGTACTCGGCGTAGCGGGCGCTGACGCGCTGCTCGAAGAGCGGCAGCTGGAGCCGGGGGATGGAGCCCTTTTCGAGGTCGGCGTAAAGCGCTGCGTGCATCGCGTCGAGGACTTTCCGACCGCGGTCCGCATCGCCTTCGCACGCCTGCTGGCAGGACCGGGTGTGGAGCCACATGAAGAAGATCAGCGCCTCTTCGGGCTCCACGGTGGGCAATGCGAGCACACCGCCATCCCCGTCCTCTTTCGCCCTGGGGAGCCCCCTCCGCTCGACGAAATCGGAGAAGCTCTCCCAGACGAGCTGAGCCAGGTTCTCACCGAGCTCCTGCGCCGACATCCGCATACCGCCTCCCGTGTAGGTGCCGCTGCTAATACCGTCGCGCAGGATGCCGGTGTCAAGGATCATCGGAGGCCCCCGCCCCCGCCCCCGCCGCCCGGCAGCAGCCGCCGGAGCCGCTCACGGATGACGTTCTCGAGGGCCCGCTGCAAACTGTCCGCACGCAGCTTCACGGAGTCGGGGAGGAGGGCGTACGCCGAGTCCCCGAGCACCTTCCGGAGTGAGTCGGCCGGCAGGTTTCGCAGGGAGTCGGGGAGCTCCACGCGGCGAGCGGCTTCCCGGGTCGCCCCCGCCCGTGCCGCGGCCGCGGCCTCCTCGGCTTCGGTCGCGACCCGCTCCCGGGCCTGACCGACGGTCTCCCGGGCCCGCTGCCGGACCTCTTCGGCCGCCTCTCCCGCTCGCCCGCCCACCGCCTCTCGAACGGATCGGAGATCGAGGTCGACCTCGGGACTCTCCACGTCGCCGCGGATCTGGAGGGCGACGGGGATCGGTCCCTGGGTCGCGCTGAGAAGCTGCTCCCCTAGGGCACCGGCTCGCGCCGCGAGATCCCGGGCAAGGCCGGCGGTCGCGCGGACATCGATCTGGCCGCCGAAATCGAACCAGCCGCTGGTCCGGGCATCGAGACTCGTCGCCTGGAGCGCGGTCTGGTCAAGGGTGACACGCGGGCCGTTGATCCGGTAGTTCCCAGCCCAGTCGCGGAACCGGAGCGTATCGAGCCCGGCCACGCCGAGACGGTCCATGACCCTCTGGAGCACGACCCAGTTGGTCAACCGGCCGTCGGAGATCGCCATGGACCCCTGGGCCCGGACCGACTGGCGCTCGGGCAGCGCCACACGATCGAGGGTCATGGCGACGCTGCCGGTCATGGCGAGCTGGCCCGCCAGATGGTCCCTGAACGGAGTAAGCCGATCGAAGAAGCGGCCTGCGCCCACGTCGGTCACACCGTAGCGAACATCGAGCCGTGACTCGATCGGGGTGCCGAGACTGTCCGTCCGGACGGGCTCCAGCGTCCCCGTGACGTCCACGAGCCCGCCCATGAGGCCGAACCGCAGCTCCTCGATCTCGATCCGCTCGGGTGTGACACTCGCTCGCGCCACCAAGTCGGTGTACCGGAGCTCGTTCCGAACGAGCTCCCGGATGCGGGCGCTGAGTCGGGCGCGGACCGGCGGCAGTGTCGGCACTTCGAGCCCCATCTCCTCGGCGATCGCGGCGGCCGTGCGGCCGTCGATCGGGCGGTCCCGGAGTCGCGAGAACAGGAGGTCCGGGTAGCGACTGTCGCTCGGTCCGAGCAGCGCGTCCAGGTCCAGGGCGTCGGCATCCAGGTCGATCGTGACCCGGGCCGGAGGTGCCGAGGAGTCCACGACCGCGGGGATCCAGTCGACGGCCGTGACGGCCACGTCCATGGCGCTGCGGTCCGGCCCCAACTCGATCCGGAACGGACTCACTCGGAGGCTGTCACCCTCGAACCGGGTCGACACCGTGGGGATCCGAACGACGGGGTCGAGTCCGGCCACGACGATCCCGCTTCCATCCACCGTCCCAAGCGGCCAGGTCGCCTCCGGGCTCCCAACGCGAACCTGGGCACGCAGGTCGATCCTGATGTCCCCCGTCAGCTCGAGCGAGTCGGCCACCACGCCGAGCTCCTCGAGTCCGCGCAGATTGCCGCCCCCGCTGAACGCGACGACGGCCAGGGGGTCGGCCGGGTTGCGGAGCGCCAGACCGGCGTTGAAGCCTTCTCCCAGCGCCTGCCCAACAAAGCGGGCGATCACGCTGTCCAGGGAGAAGGTGACCCGACCCTGCACCGCCCGGACGAGCGCCGCATCGCCGATCGTGACGGCGCCGTCCTCGAGTGTCAGGCTGCCATCGACGTCCGGGAGCGTGTCGGGCGCCACCGTCCCGTCGATCGCGGCCTCGAGCGCGGCGATCCCCATGAGTCCCACCGGTCGGCCGTCGGGCAGTGTGAGCCGGGAGCGAACGGAATCGGGCACCCAGGCCATCAGACGGCCGGCGTCGAGCCCCTCGGCGCCCAGCTGCAGGTGGACCTCGGGTCGCCCGGAGTTGACCCCGAGGATCCGGCCGCTCCCCGCCACGTTCACGCCGTCGAGGTCGACCTCCAGCTGGTGGAGCTCCAGTCGCCCTTCGGACAGGTCCAGCTCCGCGTCGTGCCGGACGCCGAGGCTGAGGTCCCGGGCCGGCAGGACGGCGTCCGCGGCGGATACATCGACGCCGTCGAAGCGGAGCCGGCCGGCGAGGGAGAGCGAGGTCAGCTCCCCGGACTCGACGGCTCCGACCACCGACAGCTCCTGGGTCCAGCCGCTCAGGTGCACCTCGGTCCCGCTGGCGCGGTTGGCATACCGGATCTCACCGTCGGTGACCCGGACCCGGTCGATGGCGAAGCTGATATTCCGGCTGGACGGGGTCGTGTCTGCGCCGAGCACCGGGAAGTTGGTGGCCCCCGTAGAATCCAGCTCGACCGCGATCCGGGGACCCTCGAGGTCCAGTGTCCTGACCACGACCTGCCCGCTCAGGAGCGGCAGGAGCCGGACGCGAAGCTCAGTCCGGTCGATCCGCGCGAGTCGAGCGGTGTCGGGTCCGAGCGCGATACCGGACAGCCGTACGCCCGGCACTGGGAAGAGTGACAGGCCGACGCGGTCGATGCCGACCGGCTGGCCCAGCGCCGCTTCCGCCCGGGCCGCTACGGCGTCGGCTACCCGTTCCTCGGGGATCAGGGCGACGGTCAGGACCAGCCCCCCCAGGAGGAGGACCAGGCCCACCGCCCCGGCGATCAGGATGCGGCGGCCATTCATCGAGCCTCCGTTTCGATCAGGCCGGGACCGCTTCCCAGCCGATACCGACCTCGCGCCCGTCCTTCTCGGCGTCCTCTGGCGGGATCACCAGATCGAACTCCCGGTACGCCTCGACGCGCGCCTTCTTCTGCCGCCCGCCCGTGACGGCGAGTCCCTTCACGGTCACCAGCCGCTCGTGGCCATCGGGAGCGATGAGCCGGAGCGACCGACCCGGCTTCAGCGACTTCGGGTCGAACTCGCCTTCGAGGAGCTTCAGACGAAGCATCCACCCCCGCAGCGGGACGAAATAGGCGTCGGAGATACGGAAGCGGTAGTCGGCCATTATGGACTGAGTCAAGGATCCCTCCCCCGGGCTGCGTCTCCCGGGGCCTATGGTTCCGCGTTCTGGAAGCGGCAAATGTGATGCCGCCGGTCGCGCGGTGGAGGATAACGGGGGATGCAGGCGGGTGGCCAGTATCGAGTTCGATTTCGAGTTCGATTTCGATTTCGAGTTCGGGGTTCGGGGGGATTGGGGGTGCGGGTGGGGGGCGGTAGGTTGGGGGCATGAGCAAGGGAACGGAGGGACTGGAGCTGTCGGCGGCGACGATGCGGGCCATGGGGTACGGGGTCGTGGATCGGCTGGTGGACCGGATCGTAGGGCTGGACGAGCAGCCGGCGTGGCGCGGTGCGACGCGGGAGGAGATGCGGTCACGGCTCGACGGTCTCGGGCAGGAGCTCGGGGTGCCGCTCGAGGACGGGCTCGTAGGCGCCGGGGGGGACAGTCCCGAGGGTTTCGAAGCTCTGCTCGACCTCCTGGCGGAGCAGGTGACGCCGTACCGGGGCAACGTGGACCACCCCCGCTTCTTCGCGTTCGTGCCCAGCTGCCCCACGTGGCCGGGGATCCTGGGCGAGCTGATGGCCGCGGGTCTGAACGCGTTCCAGGGAACGTGGCTGGAGTCGGCGGGCCCGAGTGCGCTGGAGCTGGAGGTGCTGGGGTGGTTCAGGGCCTGGCTCGAGTACCCGCCGGAGTCCGCGGGTCTGCTGATGAGCGGCGGCTCCGCGGCGAACCTCACGGCGCTGGTGACCGCCCGGGAGGACCGGCTCGGGGCCGACTGGCGGGACGGCGTGATCTACGCATCCGAAGAGACGCACTCATCGGTGTTCCGGGCGGCCCGCATCCTGGGATTCCATGCCGACAGAATCCGGACCGTGCCCCACGACCGCGGCTTCCGGTTGCGCCCGGCGGCGCTGGCGGAGGCCGTCGCCGAGGACCGGTCCCGGGGGCTGCGCCCGTTCCTGGTGGTGGCCAACGGCGGGGCGACCAGCACCGGGGCCGTCGACCCGCTCCCGGCGCTGACGGAGCTGGCCCGTGAGGAGAATCTGTGGCTGCACGTGGACGCGGCGTACGGCGGCTTCGCCATCCTGACCGACCGGGGCCGGACGGCGCTGACCGGGATCGGCGACGCCGACTCGGTGACGCTGGATCCCCACAAGTGGCTGTACCAGCCGTTCGAGGCCGGGTGCCTGATGGTCCGGGACGGCCGGAAGCTCGAGGACGCGTTCCATATCCTCCCCGACTACCTCCAGGACACCGAGGTGAGCCGCGGGTCGGTGCCGGACGACACGGAGGTGAACTTCGCCGATCGCGGGCTCCAGCTGACGCGTTCGTGGCGGGCGCTGAAAGTTTGGCTCACCGTCCGCTACTGGGGGATCGCCCGGATCCGGGCGGCCATCGACCGGTGCATCGACCTGGCGGAGCGGGCGGAGGCCCGGATCCGGGAGTCGGACACGCTCGAGCTCCTGACGCCCGCCGCCCTCGGCATCGTGTGCTTCAAGGGACCTGGCGGCGAGGAGGCCGACGTTCGACGGGTGCAGCGACTCTCGGACAGCGGCGTGGGTATGATCTCGTCGACGCGAGTCCGGGGGGAGTACGCGCTCCGGCTCTGCATCCTCGGTCACCGGAGCGGGTGGGAGGATGTCGTGGCGGTGATCGAGAGGCTGGAGCGACCGATCGATCGATGATCGATTTCGATTTCGAGTTCGAGTTCGAGTTCGATTTCGAGACAGAACTCGCGGGGGCTCGTACGTCGATGGGGTGAAGACGACGATTCCGTGGCAGGGAGGCGGCAGGTGCGGTGGAGTGCGGTGCTGCTCGTGCCGGCGATCGCGGCGTGCGACTCGGGGACGGACCTGGGGCCGCTTCGGGAGCCGGGGCTGCGGACGGAGCGGACCGCGTACGAGGTCGAGTATGGGGCGAGGGGGTGGTCGGTCGAGATTCCGTACACGTTCACCAACCGGACCGGGGCTCCGGTCCTGGTGGCCAACTGCAACGGCGCGACGCCGCTGCGGCTCGACCGGTTCGGGGAGACCGGCTGGGCGCCGGCCTGGTACCCGATGCTCCCCCTGTGCCTGAGCGACCCGATCGTCATCGGTGTCGGGGCGACGTACGAGACGGTGCTCCCGTTCTTCGCCGGCTACCCGGGCTCCGGCAGCCATCCCCAGATGGAGTCGGGGCCGATCGACGGCGTGTACCGCAGCGCCCGGGGCTCCGGAGCGCACGAGGGCGCCGGTGACCTGATCGGTCTGGCGCACCGGGTCGCGAACCCGTCTGCGCTCATCGACTGAGGTGGGGACGCCGCTCCAGCTCCTTCCGTCGGGCGGCCTCGGCATCGCTGGCGAGCGTGAGGAGAAGCTGCCGGGCGGTGGGTCGGTGTAGGTCGACGGCCCGGGCGGCGCTCCCGCCGCCGGCGGTGTCGATCATGAGTGTGGCCAGGTCCCACCGTCGCTGGAACGGCGTCTCCCAGAGGTGCAGCGTCTGGACCTTCCGGTCCGGGATCACAGCGTTGGTCCGGGTCAGCACCCCGCCGCGCACGATCGCGTAGCCGTCGATCCGGCCCCACGCCCTGGCCCGATACTGGGCCCGGGCGAAGAACCAGGCGGGGACGAGGAGCGCGGCCGCGGCCAGGCCGGCGGTATCGAACCACGCCGTCACGGCGGCAGCCAGGACGATGGGCACCGCCAGCCGTACGAAGCTCCGACGCCGGGAGACCGGGTGCACCGGGTTCATGGCGACGGATTCGAACCGCGCGTCCGGGAAGACGGCCCGGACGAGCCGCCCGACATCGCTGTGCCGGGTGATGGGCACGTACGCCTCTGCGCCGCCGCCCTGCGCGTTCTCCCTTTGCTGCGGACCGGCCCCGGCCGTCTCGATCTTGAGCGCGGCCAGCCCCAGCGGCCTGCGCAGCAGGGTCTGCTCGATCCGGATGGCCTGGACCCGTTTGAGCGGAACGGTCGACTGGTGTCGGCTCAGCAGCCCGTACTCCCGACGCAGGTCGTCGCCGGCGAGGGTGAGGGTGAACCCCCAGAACCGGACGACCGTGGCCACGATGGACACGAGCCATCCCAGGATGATGAACCCCACCACCAGCGCGGTGCCGATGAGCAGCGCGCCCGTGATCCCGAGCGCCGCGCCCTGGGTGAAGACGCTCTCGAGCCATGCATCGATCTGGCGGAGCCCGCCCAGGTCGTCCAGGATCTCTACGCCCGTGGCGAGCCCCGCGGCGATGAGCCCGGCCTCGTTCGACGTGGCGCCGGCGATGGCCAGGTCGGAGAACGACAGCTCGAGCAGGGTCTCCGGCTCCGACCCGACCGATCGCTCCTGCGGCCCGATCGCGTCGCGCCCCGCCCCGTCCGGGCGGTCGGGAGCCGCACCGGACGCCCGGGCGACGCCCGCTGCTCTTCGGCGCCGCAGCTCGGCCTGCAGCGCGTGGGCCTCGTCGAGGGAGAGGACGGCCAGGCCGGCCTCGGCGTCCGACCCGCCGGACGCGGTCTCGAGACGCAGCTCCGCGACGCCGGCGAGCCGCTCGAGGGCGGACCGCTTCAGATCGACGTTCTGGACCCGGTCCAGCGGAATGACCCGACGACGCCTGGAGAGCACACCGCTGTCGATGATCAGCTCATCGTCCTCGAGCCGATAGCGGAACGCGAGCCACTGGGCCACGGCAATGGCGAGGGAGGGGATGGCCAGGATGACGAGCGTCCACTGGGCGGCGGCTCCGAAGCCCTCACCCACCGAGGCGCCCCCGAGGATGGCCGGAACGATGAGCTGGCGGCCCAGCCGCAGCCCCCGCGACACCACGGTGAACCCGTGGAGGCGTCGTCCTTCAGACGGCATCGCCGACGCCGCTCTCCGCGGCCAGGCGGTCCCGTATCTCCTCGGCCTCGTCCGCCTCGAGCGCCGGGATCGTGATGATGGCGCCGCGGTGGCCGGCGGTGAACACCACCACGCCGGCGAGGCCGAGCCAGCGATCGACGGGACCGTGTCGCGTATCCACGTGCTGGATCCGGGCATGGGGCACGATGCTCGTCGACCGGAAGAGGATGCCCCGTCGAAGGAACAGGTCGCGCTCCCGCAGCGCGAACCCCCAGGCCCGGTAGCGGGCCGGCGGGATGACGATGGCGGCCGCCACGGCCAGGACGGCCGCGGCCGTCGTCAGGACGCCCGTCGGGACGGGCAGGTCGAACGCCAGCTCCCCGCCGAGCACCACTGCGGTGATCAGCGCGCCCCTGCCGAGCGTGGTCAGTCGCCAGAGCGTGATCGCGCGCTGGTGGAGGGGTCGGAGCTCGGGCTCCCGCGAGCCCTCATCGCCGCCGGTCACCGGGTCGATCACGCCGACGCCTGCTCTTCCGGCGGCTCGCTCCCGGACGCCGGCCCGTCTTCACTCTCCCCGGCGACGCACACCTGGTTCCGGCCACCGTGCTTCGCCTCGTACAGGGCCTCGTCGGCCTCTCCCAGGATCTGCTCGTAGGTGGTCCCATCCTCCGGGAACGCCGCGAGACCCGCGCTGATGGTCAGCCGGCCCGTCGGCTGGATGTCGCGCTGTCGGAAGGGGTGCTCCTCCACCTCCGCCCGGATCCGCTCCAGGATGGGCAGCGACTCGTCCTTCCCCGCGTTGATCATGATCATGCTGAACTCCTCGCCGCCGAACCGCGCGACCATGTCGTGGAGCCGCAGCTCGCGGCGCATTACGTCCGCCAGCTCGCGAAGCGCCCGGTCCCCGGCCAGGTGGCCGAGCTTGTCGTTGTAGTGCTTGAAGAAGTCCACATCGGCGATGGCGACGGAGCACTTCCCGCCGTACCGGTTGACCCGGTCCAGCTCGGCCCGGAGGACCTCCTCGAAGTGGCGCCGGTTCGGGAGCTGGGTCAGGGGATCGGTAAGCGCCATGTCGGCGAGGCGCAGTCGCAGGTCCCGCATCTCCCGCCGCTCGGCACGGAGCCGCTCGAAGACCACACCGGCATAGACGCTGATGACCAGGACGGAGCCCGCAACACCGGCCTCGAAGGTCATGGACAGCGGGTAGCCCTGCCGGTCGAGCAGCCAGCCCACGCCGAGGTAGCCGGCGGTCATGACGGCGCTGAGGGTGACCACGGCCCGGAACCCGCCCAGCCCGGCCATGAAGAGGAGCGCCACGAACCAGCCCAGGAGGATGATGAACCGCATCTCGGGGGCCAGGTACATGTACAGCACCAGCAGGACCATGGCCCCCACGAGGGGGGTGTACAGGTAGTGCGGATCCCCCGGGATCCGACGGTCCAGTCCCCGGAGGGGCACGACCAGCAGGACCCCCTGCACTATGCCGGTGCCGACAGCGGCCCAGAGCCACTCCGGGTACCCGATCTCCGTGAGACCGAGGACTCGCATCGCGAGCATGAGGAGGAGGGCCGTGGCGAGACCGCCCGTCGCGAGGGCGACGCCCCGAGCCTTGATCTCCTGCTTCCGGTCGGTTCTGAGCCCTGGCTCCGTGTCTGGATTGGGGTGGACAGCGGTCTCGGTCGGCATACCTTGATCGTGCGGCGATCGCCCGGCGCGGCGGACGAGGGCGGGACCAGCGTGCGAGGGAAATATGACGGCGGTCGCCCGGGTCCCACAAGTCGATGGAGGAGCAGGGGATGGCGGAAATCGAGTGCGTACGTTGCGGCAATGTGGGCGAGCAGCTGCCGAAGCCGCCGCTGCGAAATGAGCTGGGAGAGCGGGTGCACTCGTCCATCTGCCGGACGTGCTGGGACGAATGGCTGGCCTACCAAACGGCGCTGATCAACCACTACGGCCTGGATGTGCGCAACCGGGACGCACGGGACTTCCTGTCGAAGAACATGGAGGCCTACCTCTTCGAGTCCGGCGAGGCCGAGGACATCGACACGAGCCAGGAGGGGAACATCAGCTGGTAGCCCGCCAACGCCGCTCCGGGTCCCGGGCTGCCCCCACGCCGGTTTCCGCGCGGCACGCGTCCTGCAGTTGTACAGGCGCTAATATAGAAGGACCATGGACACGTACGAATGGATTTGAGCGGCTCGACAGGAGCCGAGATCATAGATCGGGGCGGATGATGAAGCGGATCGGGGTGGTGTCGGGATTGCTGCTGACGGTGCTGCTGGCGGTGCCGGCGGCCGCGCAGCAGGCCTCTGCGGGCTCGGCATCGGGCTCGGAGCCCGGGCGGGTGGAGGGCCGGAGCCCGGACGGGTTCCGGGTGGTCGAGCGGAGCGGGGCGATCCGGGTCGACGGCCGGCTGGCCGAGACGGCGTGGGACGACGCCCGGGCCATCACGGATTTCGTGCAGGGTGTCCCGGTCGAGGGTGCGGAGGCCGAGCAGCGGACCGTGGTGCGGGTGGTCTTCGACGACCAGGCCATCTATGTCGGTGCCCGGCTGACCGAGACCGCGACGGGGATCGCGCGCCAGCTCGTGCGGCGCGACGAGACGGGCCAGGCGGACTACTTCGAGGTCTCGTTCGATCCGAACCTGGACCGCCGAACGGGCTACCAGTTCCGTGTCACGGCGGCCGGGGTCCAGAGTGACGCGTACCTGTACGAGGACAACCGCGAGGACGAGTCGTGGGACGCGGTGTGGGAGTCGGACGTCGTGGTGGAGGACGGGAGCTGGACCGTGGAGATGCGGATCCCCTGGTCGCAGATCCGCTACGAGCCGTCGACGGGGCCCCAGACCTGGGGCGTCAATTTCGTCCGGTGGCGTGTCGGAGCCGGGGAGCGGACCTACTACGCGCTGGAGCCCCGGAACCGCCACGGCAAGGTCAGCTTCTTCAAGCCCATGAGCGGGGTCCGCGTGCCGGCCTCGATGCAGCGGATCGAGCTGCGGCCGTACGTGCTGGCCCGCGGCCAGACCGGTCCCGTCCAGGCCGGCGACCCTTTCTTCGACGGCACCGCCGCGAACGCCCAGGCCGGGTTCGATCTCCGGTACGGTCTCGGAAGCGCGTTCACGCTGGACGCCACCGTGAACCCGGACTTCGGTCAGGTGGAGCTCGACCCGGCGGTCATCAACCTTTCGGCGTTCGAGACCTTCTTCCCCGAGAAGCGACCGTTCTTCGTGGAGGACGCCCGGATCCTGGACTTCGATCTGTCGGGCCGTCGGAACAGCCTGTTCTACAGCCGGCGGATCGGCCGGGAGCCCCGGGGCCGCCGCCCTGCGGGAGCGGCGTACACGGACGTACCGGACCAGAGCACGATCCTCGGGGCGGCCAAGCTGACCGGCCGCACGTCGAGTGGCCTCTCGCTGGGCGTCCTCACGGCGGTGACGGATGCGGAGCAGGGTCGCGCGTTCTTCCCGGGCAATGGGGTTACGGCGGACAGCATGGGCACCTACCTGGCGCAGCCGCGCAACTTCCACAGCGTCGCACGGGTTCAGCAGGACCTGCGGGACGGTGCCACCACGATCGGCGGGATCATCACGGGGATCTGGCGGGACCTGCCGGCGGACGGGTCGTTCGACTTCCTGCCCACGGACGCGTACAGCCTGGGCCTCGACTTCGAGCACATGTGGGGCGACCGGGAGTGGGCGCTCCAGGGCTTCGTGGCCGGGAGCCTCGTTCGGGGTGACACGGCGGCCATGATCCGGATCCAGGAGTCGAGCAACCACTACTTCCAGCGCCCGGACTCCGAGTTCAGGGTCGACTCGACGGCCCGATCGATGGTGGGCGCCGACTGGCGGCTGGAGTTCGAGCGGCGGAGCGGCGACCCCTGGACGGGCTCCGTCTGGCTCGGCCAGGTGACGCCGGGCTTCGAGGTGAACGACCTGGGGTATTCCCGGTCGAACGAACGGCTGGACGGCGGCGCACGGGTCACGTACCGGGAGATCCAGCCGGGCCCCGTGTTCCGGGACTACAGCTTCACGGCCTTCACGTTTCACAACTGGCGGCACGAGGCGCTGGACGACCCGTGGTCGTACGGCTCCTGGGGCCGTGCGCACAAGGCCGGGGTGCTGATGCTCAACGGGCGCGGCACGCTGAACAACTTCTGGGGCGGATCGATCCGGGTGGGGTACAGCCCGGAGACGCTGGACGACGGCGCGACCCGGGGCGGCCCGTTGATGGTGGACCCGGCGGGCGTGAGCGGCCAGGTCGAGGTCAACACCGACCGTCGCAAGCCGGTCTCGCTGCGGGCCTCGGTGAGCTACGACCGTGGGGAGGGCGGACGCCGCCTGGAGGGCGGGCTCGGGGTGACGCTCCGCCCGGGCACCTCCTGGGAGCTGCAGCTGCAGCCGTCGTACTCCGACCGCAGTGACGCGGCGCAGTACGTGACCGCCGTCGCCGATCCATCGTTCGCCCCGACCTACGGTGCACGCTACATTTTCGGTGAGCTGGACCGGCGGTCGTTCTCCCTGGAGACGCGACTGAACGTGACGTTCACGCCGGCGCTCACGCTGCAGCTGTTCCTCCAGCCGCTGCTGGAAGCGGGTCGCTACGACGCGTACAAGCAGCTGGCGGCGGCGGAGACGTTCGAGTTCGACCGGTTCGCGGCCGGCTCGGCCGTGGATGCCGACGGCGACGGGGCAGCGGACGCGTGCACCGGCGGCTCCATCTGCAGCCTGGATGGGACCCGGTTCCTGGATTTCGATGGCGACGGCAGCACCGACGCCGCGTTCCGGGACCGCGACTTCAACGTGGTGTCGCTCCGGGGGAACGCCGTGCTGCGCTGGGAGTACCGGCCCGGCTCGACGCTCTTCCTGGTGTGGCAGCAGCGACGCTACGACCGGCGCCCGTTCGGCGACTTCGATTTCGAGCGCGATCGGGGCGACATGCTGGGCCTGCACCCGGAGAACGTGTTCATCATCAAGCTGAACTACTGGCTCGGGCTTTAGAGAGTCATTCCGCAAGGGACCGGATGTTCCGCGAGTTCAAGCGCGCCTGGAAGCAGGCAGTAGACAACTTCTGGCAGGAGCTGGAGGGCGACGGCTCCGGCGACGCGGCGTACCGTGAGGTCGGCCGGGTCCGGAACCAGCTGACGGAGCTCGATGACGCCATCACCGAGACCGGTCAGCGCCTGGCCGACGAGCGGGAGCAGGTCGAGGTCTGCGTGCGACGGGAGCGGATGGCGCGGGAGATCGGGGATGAGGAGACGGCGGGGGTCGCTCGGGAGTACCGCGACCGCCACCTGGAACGGGCAGCGGTCCTGGAGCAGAAACAGAGCGCGCTGGAGGCCGAGCGCCGTCTCTGCATCCGCGACCTGAAGGAGATGGAGAAGGCGCTGCAGGAGGGCCGGGTCCGGTCGGCGCGGATCGAGCTCGAGGACCTCGATCGTCACCCCAGCGAGTCCGAGTTCCGGAACCTGGAGGAGACGGACCGGAGCCGGAGCGCGGACGAGCGGCTCGACGAGCTCAAGCGCCGGATGGGGAAGTAGCGGGGCCCGGGATCGCCCGCTGAGCCGCGTCCCCCCGACGCCGGCCGCGGGGCGGCCACCCCGACTTGCAGAAACAGTCCGGAGCCCAGAACATACGCCTCCAGTCGTACGAGGCGGGCCACCGCACCGGGCGCGGTCGCCCACACTCCCACCGCAATGGGGCTCACATGACGAAGGATCCAACGACCGAGTTCTCCGACCGGGAGGTCCCGGAAGCGATGAAGGCCGGCTCGGCCGCGGCCGGCCAGGCGGCGCTCGACTCGGGCTTCTTCGGGCACCCCCGTGGTCTGCGCGTCCTGTTCTTCACGGAGATGTGGGAGCGATTCTCCTACTACGGGATGCGGGCGCTCCTGATCCTCTTCATGGTGGCCGCGATCACCGGGGCCAACCCCGGCCTCGGCTTCACCGACGGCAAGGCGGCTGCCATCTACGGGCTGTACACCAGCATGGTCTACCTGCTGGCGCTGCCCGGGGGGTGGGTGGCCGACAACCTCTGGGGTCAGAAGCGGGCGGTGTTCGTGGGCGGTGTCATCATCGCCCTCGGGCACTTCACCCTCGCCGGTCCGCTGATCGGGGCTCCGGACGAGCCGTCGTTCTTCCTGGGGCTGCTATTCATCGTGATCGGCACCGGGCTGCTGAAGCCGAACGTGTCGACGATGGTCGGGGACCTCTACCCGAACCCGCAGGATGCCACCACCGAGCACATCCGCGACGAGTGGGGCGCACGCCGGGACGCCGCATTCTCGATCTTCTACATGGGGATCAACATCGGGGCGATCCTGGGCCCGTTCATCTGCGGGACCCTGGGCGAGGAAGTGAACTGGCACTGGGGCTTCTCCGCCGCCGGGTTCGGGATGATCTTCGGGCTGATCCAGTACAAGCTCGGTGATCGGCACCTGGGCGAGGCCGGCGCGTTGAAGACGGGGGACACCGAGGAAGTGACCCGGCGCCGGGCCCAGCGGTTCTACCTGGCCGCGGCGACGATCGCCGGTGCCGCGGGTGTAGGGATCTGGCTCTCTCTGACGGGCGTGCTGGCCATCACGCTGCAGGGGTTCGCCACCTGGCTCGGTTACGGGATCCTGCTCCTGACCATCCTCTTCTTCGTGTTCCTGATCTACAGCATGAAGGCGGCGGGCGGGATGTTCGCGCTCTGGATTGCCCTGGTGACCGGGCTGTCGACCCAGCTGGAGACGGCCACGGAGGCCGGGCAGTGGGCCACCATCGCCGTCCTGGCGGTGTTCATTTTCACGATGCTGGGCACACTGACCACCAAGCGGGAGGAAGTCTCCGTCGAGCGGCAGCGCCTGATGGTCATCTTCTGGCTGTTCCTTCTGGCCGCGGTCTTCTGGTCCGGGTTCGAGCAGGCCGGCTCCTCCATGAACCTGTTCGCCGAGCGGCTCACGGACCGGGTCTTCTTCGGGTGGGAGATGCCGACGACCTGGCTCCAGAACGTGAACCCGCTGTTCATCGTGATCCTGGCCCCCGTGTTCGGCTGGATGTGGCAGCAGCTGGCGCACCGGGACCGGAACCCGTCGATCCCGGTCAAGTTCGCGCTGGGCCTGCTGGGCCTTGCCGCCGGCTTCTTCGTGCTCTCCTGGGGCGCCTCGTATGCCACGGACGCCACGAAGGTCTCCGTGGCGTGGCTGGTGGTCACGTACTTCCTGCACACGTGCGGTGAGCTGGCGCTGTCGCCGGTGGGGCTCTCGTCCATGACGAAGCTGGCACCCGCGGGCCGCGTCGGGCAGATGATGGGCGTGTGGTTCATCGCCGCGGCGCTGGGCAACCTGTTCGCCGGGCTGGTCGCCGGGAACCTGGAGATCCTGCCGCCGTCAGAGCTGTTCCGTGCGGTGGCGATCTTCGCCAGCGCGGCGGGTGTGCTGGCGCTGGTCGTGAGTCCCTGGGTCAAGCGGCTCACCGGGGGGATCCAGTAGCCGCGCCGGCGAGCCCCGCGGTCCACGCGAAACGCGCCCGCTCCGTTGAAGCCATCCGGAGCGGGCGCGTTTGCCCGTGGGGGTCGCGAGAAATATCTTGAAGGCCCTCTCCCTGTATCGACCAACGCTGACAACGGAGCGCAGATGCAGGATCGGCAGGCCCCTTCCACCGTCGACGCCAGCCCCTCGAACGGGCGGAACCGGCGGTCGGGAATCCCCCTGCGGCCGGTGGATCGGAGCCATCTCCTGCGTCGGGGTTCGGAGTTCCCGTTCCCCCTGCCTCACTCGTCGAACGGCATGGTCCGGATCCGAAGGGAGCGCCGCGTCTGCGACGCGTTCAGCGGGATGCGGCCGCTGGCCCGGAGCACGCGGGACCGGTCCTGATCGTCAACCCTGGCGGACCCGACCTGCGACGGTCGCCATCTCGCGGGCCACGACGCCCAGCAGCGATCGGACCTCGTCATCCAGGCGTTGGGGGTCGCTGAAGTAGAAGCTGATGGCGCCAATCGCTCGCCCGTCCACGACGAGCGGATGGGCCGTCATGGCGACGAACCCGAGCTCGCGCGCCGGCTCCCACCACTCCTCCAGCTCCTGGTCGTCGAACACATCGACGACCTCCACGGGTCGGCCCTGGGCGACCGCCTGGCCGGTCGGCCCGCGCCCCTCCCGGATCCGCAGATCCCCGAGGAAACGGGCGGAAGCCTGGGGCCAGTTCTGGGCGCAGGCGAGCCGGAGCAGATCGGGCGCGTCCTCGTCGCGCAGGAAGACGGACGCGAAGGTGGCGCCTACCCGCGGCGTGACCCTGGCCAGCGCGGTGCGGTAGACCTCGACCGGGGTGCTGGCCGACGCGGCGGCGTCACGGATCTCATCCGCGACGACCTCAGGGCGATCGGATCGTGTGGGATCGGTCCGATCCGGTGCTTCGGATGGTGGGATCACGGGCTCTGCGGCGGTCGGGTCCGTATTCTCTTGACGCGTTTCGGGGGCCGGTCTACTGTACCGGAGCCGGCGCCCGGGGAACGTGGTATCGACCGACGGTTCCGGCAAGCGCACGACGATTTTCCTCTGCGGGGAGAGCCTGGATGAACAAGTCCGAGCTGGTGGACGCGTTGGCCGAGAAGATGGGTACCACCAAAGTGGACGCGCAGCGGATCATCGACGCGCTGTTCGACACGAAGGAGGGCGTGATCACCGAGACGCTGAAGAGCGGAGATCGGGTCCAGATCACCGGCTTCGGGACGTTCGAGACCCGGAAGCGGAAGGCCCGTACCGGTCGGAACCCCCGAACGGGGGAGGAGATCGAGATCGGGCCGACGATCAGCCCGTCGTTCCGTCCCGGGAAGGCGCTGAAGGACGCGATCAAGGAGTAACGAGCGGTCTCTCCACCCTGCCGGGAGAGCGGCCCCGGGGCGCGCGGCGCTCCGGGGCCTCAGTGCGTCGGCTTCGATGGACCCGGGGATCGACAGCGGCGGTTCGGTGCGGGCGGGCCGGTGACCGAGCCGATGCCTGCGGGCTACGAGCGCCCGGCGGCCCGCCCCGCGCCGCGGCCCTTACGGTCGTAGTCCACGCGCAGGCTCCGACCCTTGAGCGTGCGGCCGTTCAGCGCCCGGATGACCTCGCCGGCCACGGGCGTGGCGACCTCCACGGTGCTGTGGGACTCCCGGACGTCGATCTTGCCGACCCGGTCACCGCTCACGCCCGCTTCCCCGGTGATGGCGCCGAGGATGTCCCCGGGCCCCACGTCGTCGCGGCTGCCGATGCTCATGAACAGGTGCACCCACGTCCCGGACTGCGGCGCGGGCGCCGAGGCCGAGGCTGACGCAGCGGCCGATGGCCCCTCGGTCACGGGGGGTTCTCCGGCCTGGCCGCGGGTCAGCCGAACCGCTGCTGCGGCGACCTCGACGGCGGGCAGGTCCTCGAGGAGCGGGGCGAGCAGCGCCAGCTCCGGCGTGAGGTCCGTGTCCACCAGCGCCCGCAGCCGGTCCCGGATCTCGTCGGCCGCCGTTCGGGGCGGAGCGGGCGCCGCGACCGCCCGGGTGCGGAGTCCCGCCCTGCGGGCGATCCGAAGCAGGTGGGGCTGCTCCCGTGGCGTGACCAGGACGGCACCGCCCTTTTCATGGAGCGCCTCCATCTCTCCGGCATCGAAGGGCACGTCGTGGGAGAGCACTGCGGCCTGGACGGATCGCTGATCCGCTTCGGTGCGAGGAAGGACCAGCACCCCGGCGCCGGTCCCGCGGTCCGGGTCCATCACGCCCCGCGCGGCCAGGCCCCGCTCCACGGCGTCGGCGCGGTCCACGGTCCGGCACACCACGGCCACGGAGCCCCCCATCTCGTCCAGGAGCCGGACCGCCGCGCCGAGCTTCTCCCGCTCCGGCACGACGGTGTAGAGGAGGGTGGCCGCGCCGGCCGCCGGCTCCCCGGGCTCGGATCGGGGCGGCACCGTCATCGCCCTTCGGACGTGCCCTTCGAGGAACCGGTCGATCCCTTCATCGAACCGGCCGGTAACGACGACGCGCTGGGCCTGGCCCGGCACGGACTCCGTGAGCGTCTCCACGGCAGCCCAGTGGCCGGCATCGGCCAGCAGGTCGGCTCCGTCGATGACCAGCGCGCGGATCCCATCCAGCTTGAGCGCGGAGCTGCGGACCGCATCGAGCGCCGCGCTCGCCGAGGCGACCAGGAGCTGGGCTTCACCCCGGGCCCAACCCGGGCCGAGAGCCCGGACCGCCACGGTGGACACAGCGAGCCGCCCGAGGGAGTCCGCGACCGCGGTGGCGGTGTGGAAGTCGGGGACGAGGACGAGGGCGGCGGGGGACCCCAGCGGATCGTCCGTCTGCAGCAGGTGATCGAGCACGCCGAGGCCGTACGCGCCCACCACACCGCTCCCGGCGGAGCCGTGCAGCACGACGTTGTTGCCCCTTCGGATCACCGCGGTGGCTTCCTTCTGGAGCCCCGCCGGTGCGCTCCACCCCAGTGCCTCCGCCCCGGCCACCAGCTCCGGCGCGAGATTCAGATCCTCGAACGTATCCATCCTGCCCTCACCCTCATTGTCAAATGTCCGTGCCCGGTCGTGCCGGGCCCGACCAATATAGCAGGGTTGCAAGACGACTGCCGCCCGTCGTAGCATCGCGGGCATGAGCGCCCTCGGGGACTGGCTCGATCAGGCGAGCGCCTTCTTGTGGGGCGGTCCTACCGTCGTGCTCCTGCTCGCGGTCGCCGCGTACCTCTCCTTCATCCTGCGGGGCGTCCAGTTCCTCCGGCTGGGGGAAGCGCTGCGGCTCGGTCTGCTGACCCGCGATGAGCCGGACGCCGAGGGGGATCTCTCCCACTACCAGGCGCTGATGGTCGCGCTGGGCGGGACCGTCGGCGCCGGGAACCTGATCGGCGTGGCCGCGGCGCTGACGGCCGGCGGCCCCGGCGCGCTGCTGTGGCTCTGGGTGGCCGGCTGGCTGGTCATGGCCACCCGCTACGCCGAAGGGCTGCTGGGAGTCCATTACCGGGAGCGAGACCGCCGGGGCCGGATGGCCGGTGGGCCCATGTACTACCTGTCCCGGGGCGTGGGCGGTCGATTCGGGCGCCTGCTCGGTGGCGTGTTCGCGATCCTGGCCGTGCTCGCGGCCCTGGGCGCCGGGTCCATGGCCCCGGGTCATGCCGCGGCGACGACGCTCCGGTCCGCCCTGTCCGTCCCGCCGGTGATCACGGCGCTCGGCCTGGCCGGCATGGCTGCGGTCGTGGTGGCGGGTGGGGTTCGGGCCATCGGTCGGACGCTGGGCGCGCTGGTCCCTGTCGTGGTGACGGTGAGCCTGGTCGGTGCCGTCGTCGTCATCGCCGCGGGCTGGGAGCGGGTGCCGGCGGTGCTGCTCGAAGTCGGCCGGGGGTCCGTCACGGCCGATGCCGCGACGGGCGGGCTGTTCGGAGCGGCGATCAGAGAGGCGGTGCGGTGGGGCATGAGTCACGGCGTTCTCTCGTCGGGTACAGGGCTGGGGACCGCCGGGATCGCGGCGTCGACGGCACGGACCCGGACCGCCACGCCCCAGGCCCTGGTGGCCATGACGCAGACGTTCATCGACACCGTTGTGGTCTCGGCGCTGATGGGACTGGCGCTCCTCGTGACGGGCGCCCACGAGACGCTGGCTTCGGCGACGGGGGCACCGCTGGCCGGCACGTCCCTCACCTCCGCCGCCCTCGGTTCCACCTTGCCGGGCGGTCCCGCCGGGGTCATCCTAGCGGTGGGACTCGCCTTTTTCGCGATCACCACGATCCTGGCCTGGGCTCATTACGGCGAGCGTGCGGCGGAGTACCTCCTGGGGACCCGCGCCACGACGCCGTTCCGGGTCCTGCTCGTCGGCGCCGCGCTGGTCGGCGGCCTCCTGCCCCAGATCGGCCTCGACGACCCGGGCGTGGTGTGGAGCTTCAGCGAGGTGGTGAGCGGGGCCATGCTGATCCCCAATCTGGTGGGACTGTTGCTCCTATCGGGCGTGGTGGCCCGGGAGACCGCGCGCTCCGGCGGGCGCTGACGCCCGGCGGCGGGTTGGGGCGGAAATCCGACGGAGATAACCTGCACAAGTGAGGTCGAAGGTGTCGACGAAACCGTGGTGTATTGCC
>JAWVYT010000004.1:0-23639 GCA_033722595.1 Longimicrobiales bacterium | reverse complement strand
TTCGAATTGAATCTTCATGGGAACGGTGACGGTGCCGCCGTCTCGGCCCGAGGCGCTGCGCGAGAGCTCGTGCGCAGGGGAGACGGGCTGCGGGGCGTCGCAGGCCTGGACGGCGAGCGTGACGGCGAAGAAAAGAGCCAGGCTCGAGATGCGATTCGTGCAGCGCATGGTGTCCTCCTCTATCGAGATGAATGCCGGGCGATCGCGCGCCGGCGCCGACCCACCGCGATGCGGGCGGGAGCCGCCGGTTCGTGCACCACGTTAATCAAAGCCACTTACCCGCCTCCCATCGTCGCCTTATCTTGGTCATAAGAGGACCCTCCGAGACCTGCGAAGAGCGGATGAAAGTTGACGAAGCCGACCGGAGAGACGCCAGGAAAGACGACATTCCGGCTGGATGTCCTGGGGCTGAGCGAGCTTTCGGAGGTGTCCGAGGCGGATGAGACCTCACCCGTAACGCTCCAGCCCAAGCGGTTCGCCCTGCTGGCCTACCTGGTCCTGGCGCGTCCGCGGGGATTTCAGCGCCGGGATTCCCTCCTGGCTCTGTTCTGGCCGGACTCCGGCGAGCGGAAGGCCCGAAACGCCTTGAACCAGGCCCTCCACGGCGTGCGCAGCGCCCTGGGCGAGGACGTCGTCCTCTCCCGAGGCCTTCAGCAGGTAGGGATCGCCCGCGAACCGATCGAGTGCGACGCGGTGGCGTTCGAGGAGGCGTTCGCGGACGAGCGATTCGCCGACGCTCTCGATCTGTACAGCGGCCGCCTCCTCGAGGGCTTCCACGTCAGGGGAGCCCCCGCCTTCGAGCGGTGGCTGGACGGCGAGCGGCGGCGGCTCGCCCGGCAGGCCCGCGCGGCCGCGATTACGCTGGCCGATCGCCGTGAGCGGGCGGGCAATCCCGTTGGCGCTGCCCGGTGGCTCGAGCGGGCGCTGGAGGTGGCCCCCACTGACGAGTCGTTGATGCGAAGGTTCGTCTCGGCCCTGGACCGCGCCGGCGACCGGTCGGGCGCACTTCGAGCCTACGAACGGATCGTCGACGACCTCCGAGACCGCTACGGCATCGAACCGTCGCCTGAGAGCCGGGCGCTGGTCTCGGAGATCCGCGACCGGACCGAGGGCCGCCACCCGGAAGACGGCACCGGAGGTCCGATCTCGCAGCCCAAAGCGGTCCGATCCCTCGCCGTACTCCCCCTGACCGACCTTCGCGACGAGCCGGACCGGGTGTACTTCGCCGACGGGATGACGGAGGCCCTCATCGGCGAGCTGGCCCGGATCAGTCCTCTGAGAGTCATATCCCGTCAGTCGGTGCTCGGCTTCAAGGGCTCGGAACGGCCGCTCGTCGAGATCGGGGACGCCCTGGGCGTGGACGCGGTCTTGGAAGGATCCGTTCTGCGCGTGAAGAACCGGGTTCGCCTGAGCCTACAGCTCCTGCGGGTCGACCCCGAGGAGCATCTCTGGGCCGAGGCGTTCGAGCGGGACCTGGGGGACGTGCTCGCCCTGCAGCGCGACGTCGCACGGGCCGTCGCGGAGCAAGTGGAGGGAGTCGTGACGTCTCCGGACGGCGACACCGTGAGCTGGAGACGGGAGCGGCCCCGGACCGTCGACCCGGCGGCCTACGACTCGTTCCTCCGTGGTGTGGCGCAGCTCGCGCGCCAGCGGCCGGAGGACTTCGCTCCGGCGATCGCTTCCCTCCGCGAGGCGGTGGAGCACGATCCCGAGTTCGGCGAGCCCCTCGCCTGGATCGCTCTTGCCTACGCCAACATGGTCACGGCGGGGCTCGTCTCGCCCGATGAGTTGGATGCTCCGATGCGGGACGCCGCCCGCCGGGCGATGGAGCTGGACGACCGGCAGAGCCCGGCGCACCTGGCTCAAGCGCTGACCCTCCAGCTGTTCGAGCGTGACTGGAAGGGAGCGCACGAGGCTTATCGACGAGCCGCCGAGGCGCCAGGGGGAACCGTGCACGAACCCTGGAAAAGCTGGCTGGTGATGTTTCTCGTCGGCCAGGGGCGATTCGAGGAGGCACTCGAACTGGCGCGATCGGAGCTCCGGCGGGACCCGATCGGGCCCACGGCCTTCCTGATGGGATGGGCGTTCCACAAGGCTCGTCGTTTCGAGGATTCTATCGAGCGGCTCGAATGGGTCCACGAGACGTGGCCGGATTACCCGATTGCCGTCCCCTTCCTGGCCGCGAGCCGACTCTTCGCGGGCCGGATTGACGAGGCGGTGGAGGCGGCTCGTCACGCGGTGAACTCGGCTCCCCGATTTCAAACCGGGCTGGCCTACGGGGCCGCCGTGTTCGGCCGTGCCGGCGAGGTCGAGGAAGCGCGGCGGCTGGCGGACCGGGTCAGCCAGCCTGGCCCGGACGTATACGTCGACCCCTTCAACGTCGCGGTCGCCCGCGCCGGCCTGGGAGACCAGGACGGAGCGCTCGAGGCGCTCGACCGTCTGGTCGAGGAGGGCTCCCCTCAGAGCTGGATCGTGGCTCCCGAGCCCTTCTTCGATCCGCTCCGGGACGACCAGCGCTTCGACGTCGTCCTCGAGCGACTCGACCTGCCCCGGCTCGACTTCTAGGCGACGAGATCAGCCGCCGCCCTCGCCGCTCAAGACAGCCAGCGGCCGTCCGCCGCCATCGTCTACCGGTTCGCCTCCGGGACCGCAGTCCTGGCCTGCTCGAGCCAGTTCCAGGTCACGATAAGCCTATTGGGGCTGCCTTCACCTCGCAGCATGAGGAACCTCTGGTCGTCGGGCGCGACGTCGTACTGCTGCGACGCGGGATCCGACCAGAAGGGGGTGGCGTCGAACAGCAGGTCGTGACGGACCATGCGCAGATCCCCGTCGCGGGGCTCCACCTGCACCGCCACCATGCGTCCCTCGTCGTTTCGGTAGAAGATCTCCCGTCCGGAGCGGGCCCAGTGCGGCTCGGTCCCCCCGTCGAGAGAGATCTGGAGAAGGCCGGTGTCCACCTCGGGGAAGGGTCGGACGTAGACCTCGTGCTGGCCGGTTCGATCGGACTGGTAGAGGAGCCATCGCCCGTCCGGCGACAGCGACGGGGCCTGCTCGGTGGCGTCGGTCGCCACCAGCTCGATGGGCTCGGAGCTGCCCGCCCGGAGGGCCAGGATGTCCCGGCTCGGGCGGGCGGGTACGCCGCCACGGAAGACCATCCAGTCACCGTCCTGGCCCCACGCACCGTCCCCGATCCCCACGTCGGGCACGATCGTGCGGCCATCGCCGCTGCCATCGGCCCGCCGGGCCACGAGGTTCCCTTCGAGGAACGACCCGCTGGGATCCTCGAAGTAGTAGACCTCCCGGTCGTCCGGACTCCAGAAGGGACGGGTGCTCACCGGCTCGTCGAAGGCGAGCCGTTGCAGCGGGCCCCCTCGCAGATCGTAGACGAACAGCTCCATCCTGTTGGCCCCCGCGCCCTTGCTGGACGCCGCGAGCCGGGTGCCGTCGTGGGACAGAGCGAGCGCGGACAGGGACATCTCGGGTGAGACGCGCCACTCGGCCGTGATGGCGGTCACGTTGCCGGAGCGGTCGACCCAGACCGGTTGAGCCACGTTCTCCTCGCCTTGCCTGGCCAGGCTGTAGATCAGGTCGCCAGACCGGCTGAGGTAGAAATTCACGCCCCCGTAGAGGGGGCCGACGGAGGCCAGCCCGGTGGCTACCGTCTCGGTCTCGCCTGAGACCTCGAGGGTCTCGGGATCGATCGCTACGGCCATGAGGCGGTCCTGTGACGGGGGAGCGAAGACGAGGAGTCCGCCTCGAAAGACGCCGCCGGCGCCGTGGGCGAGCGTCTTCATCTCGCCCGACTCCAGCGAGAGGGCCCGGATCCTTCCACCCTCCTCTCCCCGATAGAATTCGGTGAAGATCAACGCGGATCCTGCGGGCAGCACGTCGGTCGGGGCCCGAACCAGACCGTCGTCGGTCACCGGTGTCACCCGCTCCACCTCTCCGCCCTCGATGGGTACCCGGCTGATCCCCAGCTCCTCGTTGACGAAGTAGATATGGTTGCGGCTCCAGACGGGCCACCCTATCGCGCGCTCGGCCAGAACCCGCACCGGCCCGCCCTGGAGGGAGACGACCTTCAACGGTCCGAGGCCTACCTGGTTGAACGCGACCTCTTCGCTCGTTGGCGAGATGCCGAAACGCCATGCGCCGCTCGTTCCGGGCAGCGGCCTCGCGGTCTGCTCGGTCACCTGCCGGACGTAGAGCGACTGGACGCCCCGCTGGTCGTTGACGGTGTGGACGATCCAGCGACCGTCGCTGGACACCTCGGCGCTCCTCATGGCTGCCTGGGGAGCGCCGATCCCCAGCGTCAGCTCCTGCGTCAGCACCCGCGACGCACCTGGTGAGGCCACCGGTCGCGTGAATGCTGCCACTGCCGCAGCGGTGGCGACTACAGCAAGGGCCAGGGCCCCGGCGGTCACGAGGCGAAGACGACGCGAGGCCTGTTCACCGGCTGCAGCCGGGGCCTCGCCGTACCGGAAGTCAGGGTCCGCCAGCGCCTCGCGGAACGCCTCCGCGGAAGGGAATCGGTCGGTCGGCACCCGCTCGAGGGCGCAACGGATCGCGGCGTCCACGTTCCTCGGTACCGCGGGTCGCCCGTCGAGGACCGAGGGTGGCCCCCCCGTAATGATCTTGGCCAGGACGGCCTGTGCGGTGCCGGCCGTGAAGGGTGGCTCGCCGGCGAGAAGCTCGTAGAGGACGCACGCCAGGGCGTAGATGTCGCTTGCGGCGCTCACCGAGGCGTCGCCCATGGCCTGCTCGGGGCTCATGTAGTAGGGCGTGCCGACGCTGAGACCCGTCTCGGTCAGACGTGCGCCCCCGGCGCTGCCGACGGCCAGGGCGACGCCGAAGTCGGCGACCACCGGCCGGCCGTCCTGGATGAGGATGTTGGCCGGCTTGATGTCGCGGTGCACCACACCTCGGCGGTGGGCGTGACCCAGGGCCTCGGCCACGTCCGAGACGTATCGGACGGCTTCCTCCACTGAGAGCTGACCCTCCCGATCCAGCCGTTCCCGGAGCGTCTCACCCTCCACATACGGCATGACGTAGTAGAGGAAGCCGTCGGCCTCACCCGAGTCGAAGAGCGGGAGGATGTGGGGGTGCTGGAGGTTCGCCGTGGTCTCGATCTCGGCCAGGAACCGCTCCGCTCCCACCACGGCGGCGAGCTCGGGCTTGAGCACCTTGAGGGCGACGGGGCGGTTGTGCTTGAGGTCCTGGGCCAGGTAGACGGTGGCCATGCCGCCCTCACCGAGCTCGTGCTCGATGCGGTAGCGGTCTTGAAGGGCCTCGGACAGACGGGGGGTGTGTTCGGGCATTGCGCAATATGGAGTTGGACCGCCGTCCGGACCAGAACGAGGGTGTAGCGCGTCAGCTCCGAGGAGCGAGCTGGTGCGGGAGCCTCCGCTCTGGGGGCTGGAGCGGGGCGGCGAGAAGTGACGCCGTCATGAGTCGGCCAGGCGGTCCAGGATCCGCTCGACCTGGTCCCGGATGCGCTCGAGCTCGACGAGGTAGTAGGCGACATTGATCTGGTTCATCCGGCCGCCACCCCGGACGAGCGAGTCCGCCCACACCCGGCGCAGATCCTCGGGCCCCGCCGCCGATATGGATTCGAGCCGGCTCAGCGTACCCTTGCTGGAGCGCTCCACCTCCGCGTTGAACCAGGGTCCCCCGTGCCGATACTGCTGCCGCCACACGTACTCCGAGCCCTCCCGGATGAAGTCCGCGTCCTCTTCGGCGTCCTCCACGAAATTCACGAACGTGGTCAGCATCTCGGCGAGCTCGCGGTCACGGATCAGCGCGATGCGACCGGAGCTGAACAGCGTCTCGGTCGTCCCGAGCTCGGGGTTGTACGTCCACGGATTCGCAAGGGCGAGGACCAGCCGCGAGGCGGTGATCACCGACATCGTGTCGTAGTCGGCGGGCGTCAGTCGAGACACGGTCTCCATGTCCTCCATGTGCCCCGCGTGCAGGTCGATGACCTCCTGCACAAGGGCCCGGTTCGACTCGTACTCGGACCTCAAGGCCGTGAGGAGATCGGCCTCCTCCTGCCGCTCCTGCCACTCGTCCCACCCGGCGTCGATCCCGAAGGCGATGAGGATCGACAGGATGATCGCGACGGCTTCAGCGAGTCGGGTCCGGAACCAGCCGCCGTCCGCCGCCATCGCCTATCCGTCCCGTCTCGCAGACTGGCCGAACCGGCCCGCATTGGAACCGACCAACGTCGCGGTTGTCACAGTCTGATCGCCGGTGGCCGCGTCGGCGGCGGGATCACTTTCGGCACGTGGTCGTTCCCGGTTTCGGGGGGGAGGAAAACTCAACGGCTCTTCGGTCGGCTTCAGAAGGATGCGGCATCAGCGATTGGCGGGGCAAGGCACCGGCCATCTGGCGAGCGGCTCTACGCGTCGGTGCGGCCGGCACTGGAAGAAGTGAAAGTGGGGGAGGGGACTATGCGCTCGCCGGTTTGCGGCCGAGCATGCAGTGAGCACCGAACCGCACGGAGTCGTTACGCTCGGTCCTCGTCTCGATGAACCCTGCATTGCGAAACGCCGCTTCCAGGTCGGCGAGCTCGTGCATATGGAATCCCTCCGTCTTCGCCGGCTTGAAGCGCATGAAGCTCTCGCGGATCGGAAAGGTGACCGCCGCGAGCCCGCCGCGCTTGAGGACGCGGTGCATTTCCTCGAAGACCGCGCTCGGCTCCGCAATCACGTACATCGTGGCCACCGTACAGGCCTTGTCGAAGATGTCGTCCTCGAACGGCAGAGCACCGCCGGCAGCTTGATGCAGCGTCACTCGCCCCTGCGAGATGGCCGGAGCATTCCTTCTGGACGCCAACTCGATCGCGGTCTCGGAGATCTCGGCTCCCGCGACGCGGCCGTTCGAGGCGCGTTCCGCGAGCAGCTCGATGTTCGCCCCGTTGCCGAACCCCACTTCCAGGATGTCGTCGCCGGGCTGCACGTCCATCAGCTCCGCCGTCCAGCGGGCGTGCGCGAGTGTCTGGGGCGTCATCCAGCCGAACAGGGCCTTGCCGAGCATCCCCTTCGGGTGCTGCAGCTGCTTGCCCACCACGCGGAACAATCCCATCGGTTCACCCTTTCATGCGGCTCCGTGACAGCTCGAACCCATGATAGGAGACGACCGCTGGCTCCGCGTCGGCAGGAATATCCAAATTCCGCGCGGCGCGGGCTGGGTAATTCTGTGTAGGGCGGGCGGTTACCGCCCGAGAGGTCCGCGAGCGCCGTACCGAGCGTCGTCTCGATCATCTGCGGCAGCGGATCGCCGATGGCCGCGAGCTGCTCGCGGCCCGGAAGTCCTCCTGGCCCCAGTCTGCCACACCTGGCCGTGAGGCGCCGGTGGTAGACGGCCGGTGGGGTGCGCGGCGCGAGGCGACGGCTGAAGGTGATGCGAGGTCAGCGCTCCACCCGCTCGAACCTCGCCCCGGCCACCGTCACCGCCTCGGCGGCGCCACCCTCCTCGGGGAACTCGAAGCTGGCGACGACGCCCGAGCCCGCGAGCTCGATCCGGAGCCGGTCCGCCGCCGCGTCGAAGACCTCCGTGCGACTGGTGAGGACCCCGATCCGCGCCTCCAGCCCCCCCGCCACGACCCGCCACTCCATGGTGCCGAGGACCGGGCTCTCGTAGGAGCCCGCGAACGCCTCCAGCGGGTGGTTAAGCGGCGCGATTCGGGCCGCCCGCTCCGCGCGGTGCTCGGCCACGCTCTGCCGCTGCCTCGCCTCCGCGGCCACCAGGTCGGCCACCCGCTCCTCGTAGCGCTCGGCGAGCCCCGGCTTCCCCAGCAGCCGGTCGTAGATGTAGCTGGCCAGCGCGTCCGCCGCGGGGCTGGCCGGCCCGCCGCCGTTCACCAGCACCACGACCCCGATCTCGTGATCCGGCATGAAGGACATGTGCGAGCGGAACCCGGGGAATCCGCCGAACCGGTGCACGAGGGTGTCGCCGTCGTACGTGCCGATGTCCCATCCGTAGCCCCAGCCGTGGCGGTGGTAGGGGCCGAACGTGCGGTCCTGCTCGACGTGCAACCGCTGGGTGGACGCGAGGGGCTCCGCGGCGAAGACCCGCACGCCCTCCACGGTGCCGTGGCTCTGGTGCGCGGCCAGGTAACGTGCCAGATCGCGGGCGGCGGCGAAATGGCCGCCCGCGGCGTGCAGGTTCGCATCCCGCTTGGCCAGGGGGATGGCCGTGAAGCCGTCGGGTCCGAAGTCATGGGGCAGCGCCAGGCGGTCGGGGTCCAGCCGGGAGCGGTAGGCGCTGGTGCCGCGCATTTCCAGCGGCTCCAGCACGAGTCGGTGGACGACGTCCTTCCAGCTCTCGTCGTAGACCGACTCCAGCACCATGCCCAGCAGGTTGTAGCCCAGGTTGTTGTAGTCGAAGACGCCGTAGTCGCCGGTGTCGCCATGGTGGCGGAGCAGGTCCAGGAGTTCGGTGCGGGTGAACTCGCCGGTGAAGGCGGTGCGCAGCACGATCGGCCCGTTGCCGTCGAGGCCGTGCGTGAGCGTCAGCAGGTCCCGCACCCGGATGCGGTCCCGCTCCACGCCGTCGGGCAGCCGCGCGCCCGGCAGGTAGCGGGTCATGGGCGCGTCGAGGTCGAGGTCGCCCCGGTGCGCCGCGAGGACCGCCGCCGTCGCCGTCAGGGATTTCGTGCTCGAGGCGATGTAGAACGGTGTGTCGTCGGTGACGGGCCGGCCGGTGTCCAGGTCGGCGGCGCCGAAGCCCTCGGCGTACGCGACCCAGTCGCCCACCGCCACCGCCACACCGAACCCGGGACTCAGCCCCGCATCCACGAGCCGCTCCGCCATGCCGGCCACGTCGCCCCGCCACTCGCCGCCGATGGTGGCTTGAGCCGCGGACCCGGCGGGCGCCGCGCCGCTGATCACGATCCCCGCGACGAGACCCGTCGCCGTCGCCAGTGCCCTGCCCATCGCTCCTCGCATCCGCCGCTCCTCTTCTGGCTATCGCTACCCCTCCGGTCGACCGCGGCCGGGGCTTCGCGCACCCCGCCCCCACCGAGGAAGCGTCCGACTCCTACGATAACCACGGCCGGTCCCCTGGAGCTTGAACGGAGTTAACCGGCCAGGCGCCGGAAGGCGCTCGGGCTCAGGCCGGTCGCCCGACGGAACTCGCGGCACAGGTGCGGGTGGTCGGCGTGCCCCGTGCCGTGCGCGATGCGGCTGATGGATGACGACGATTCCGCCAGCCGCACGGCAGCGCGCCGCACGCGCTCCCGGCGTCGGTAGTCACTGATGGTCCGCCCGTAGTGGCGCCGGAACGCGCGGGAGACGGAGACCGGATGCGCGCCGACCCGGCGAGCCAGCTCGCGCACGTCCACGCCCGCCTCCAGCTCTTCGTCCAGCGCTTCCCGCACGCGTACGAGCCAGTCGGGGACGGGACCGCGGCGGGCCGTCTCCGGCCAGCCCAGGGCGGCGACGGCCTCGATCACCCGCTCCTCGCGCGTGACGTCGCAGACGTGGGACGCCGGTTCCCGGCCCCCGGAGGGTCCAGCCGCCCGCTCACCTGCGCGTGTCTCCTCCGCCAACAGCCGGGCGAGGGCGACCAGTGGCGCGACTGCGGGGCTGGCGTGTAGCCATTGCCAGCCGTGCAGGACGGCCGAGCCGCCATCCAGGGTTGCGGCGTCCGCGGGATCGAAGGTGACCTGGAGGGTGCGGGCGCCGCGGGGACCCACCTCGTCCGCGTGGCGCGTCCCCGCTGGCTTGACCACCACACTCAGCGCAGAGCCGGTCACCTCCCGCGACCTCGCCGACTCCCTGATCTCGCCGGCCAGGAGGATCGTCAGGCTGCTAAGGTCGTGGTAGTGAGTCGTCTGCCGGAGTCCCGGCGGGTAGTCGATGCGACGGACCAGGAACGGTCCGGCGGACCGCGGATCGCCGACGGAGACGGTGGGAGGGGGCATGGGGGAATATACGGGATCGGCCACCGCGGGGTTTCCGAGGACACGCGGCCGAGTAGCCGAAGTCCGGGCGCTCCCCCGTCTCGATCTCCTCGATGGCGCAGCGGTCCCGCGCCTTACCAACGGAAGGAGTAGACGATCTTGGCGCTGGCGCCCCGGCTCAGGGTGATGAAGCGCGGGTCCAGTGCGTCTTGGCCGGGCTCGGCATGCAGCCAGTTGTGGGTGTAGACCAGGAAGACCTCGTTGCCCGGCCTGATGATCCAGCGCAGGAGGCCGAACAGCCCCAGGACCTCGGACACGTCGTCGTACTGGACTGAGGTGCGCAGGCTGGTCCAGGGGCTGAGGTCCCAGCTGGTGTTGAGGCGGAGCAGGTTGGTGTCGAAGGCGCCCCGGGGCAGGGTGATCTCGTTGCGATTGTAGTCCACGGAGGCGCTGATCCCGGGCAGCGGGCGCGCGGTGAGTCCCAGCTCGAGGCCGGTGCGATCGCCGTCCCAGAACCCGCCATGGGACAGCTCGGCATCGAGGGACAGTGGGCGCCGGCCGGCAGTGCTCAGCGACACCGACTGCTCCCAGGTCCGGTACGCACCCGGGAGCACCTGGATCCCGTCGGCCACCTCGAAGGATCGGTCGAGGTACTCGTATAGCTGGGTTGCTTCCACCTCGAGGCGGTCGCCGCTCTCGAACTCGATGTCGGCCAAGTCCAGGTCCCAGCGGCGCTCTTCCACCACACCCCCGGTCAGGGACTCCAGGTAGCGGAACTGGGCGGCGAACGTGACCTGCCGAACGGCCGCGAGGAATTCGGGCCGGGGGCGCCACGCCACCCGGGGCTCCACCCGGCGGAAGTCGTTCCGGCGGACGAAGCCGACGGCAGGGTTGTACGCGGGGCCGAACTCCCGGTAGGAGAGGTGGGCCTGCCAGAGGTCGTTGGGGAAGTTGAAGCGGAACCCCCGGGCGGTCAGGTCGTTCAGGTCGCGGCTCACGTCCGGGTCGGGATTCGAGTTCCAGACCGCGAAGGCCTCCATCTCGAAGTTCTGGTCGCCGAGGAGGTGGGAGGTGGCGTAGTCCAGGTCTACACCGAACGTGTGCCGGTCCGGTGGTGCCACCCCGTCGGGGCCCGGACCCGTGGCCCGCCGGGTGTAGATGGCGCCGAGGGTCGACCGTTCCAGGATCGCTCGCTTCGCCCGGGCCACCGTGAAGTCCTCGCGGCCGAATGCGTCAGTGGCGGCGGTGCGGACCTGCAGGAACCCCAGCTCGTACGGCCCGGCCTGGCCCCCCAGCCGGCCGCCGAAGTCGATGGGGACGGCCTCGCCCTGCCGGAGCCCGATCCGCCGGGAGAAGTAGGGGGTCGGGCCGCTCCGGGGTGCGAAGGAGTAGACGCCGGAGCCCTCCAGGAAGAAGTCGCGCTGCTCCGGGAAGTAGAGGGGGAATCGGGTGAGGTTCACCCGCCGCTGGTCGACCTCCACCTCGGCGAAGTCGGTGTTGACGCTGAGGGCGCCGCGCAGGCTGGGGGTGAGGCTGTAGCCCACATCGAAGCCGACATCGCCCGGGAACCTGTTCGGGTCCTGGGCGCCCGGTGCCTGCCGCCAGTTCTGGACGGCGTACGGCGTGACTTCGACGCCGACCCCCTGCGAGACGCCCTCGATCCCGGTGAGCGTACCGGCGTGGGCGGGCTCGGTCAGCCGCTGATTGCGCCGGGGACCCGCCCAGCGGATCTCCTCGTTCCGGTGGCGGATCGTGCGCTGGAAGTTGATCCCCCACGTGTCGTCGGCCGGGTCGAAGTTGAGGGTGCTGAACGGGATGCGGATCTCCGCCGACCAGCCGTCCTCCAGCCGCGCGGTGCGCGCCTCCCAGACGCCGTCCCAGCTCTTGTTCACGCCGAAGTGGCCACCCCCCAGCAGCCCATCGCCCATGAGCCCCGCCGGGTTGATCTCGAAGAAGTATCCGGTGCGTCCGTCCCGGAACGTGTCCAGGATCCACATGAAGCGGTCGTCGGTGCCCAGCCCCGCGTCCCGACGCCGCTGGTAGGCGAGGATCGCCCCGGGGTCGCCGAAGAGCTTGGCGCCGATGTAGAGGGCGTCCTCGTCGTAGACGATGCGGACCACCGTCCGCTCCGATGGTTCGGCGCCCTCCCGGGGCTCGACCTGCACGAAATCGGTCATGGGACGGGCACGGTCCCACGCCACGTCGTCAAGATGCCCGTCCAGGTCGATCCCGGCGGGTCCCTGCAGGCGGTGCGCCTGCGCCGTTGGCGCAGCGTCGTCCCCCGGCGTCTGGGCCGCGACAGGCAGCGCACAGGCCAGCAGCAGGAGCGCTGCAGGGGCGGTGGACCAACGGGTCGACGGTCTCGGGACGATTCGACTCACGGATTCAAGGCTCGCAACTCGGGTACGGCGTCTCTTGGTAGACGCGTGCCTGCCGCGTACCGCTACACACCCGTCCGGGGACCGGCCTGAGGTCAGTCGTCGTCCTCCGCCAGCGCACCCACGCGCGTCACGACCTCCGGAGTAAGCGCGGGTGAGCGGGACACGGGATCGTTGTTTCAGCGCGCTACGGGTGGCGCGCGAGGAGTGCTCGGAATCCGGGGTGCTCACGAAGCGGGTCCCACGTCGGATCCAGACGCAACGCCGTGGGCGTCAGCTCGCTGGGCAGGGCGAGCATCTGCTCCAGCCGATCGATGGCCGTCTCAGCCTCACCCACCCGCGTGAGTATCCGGGCGTGGTCGATGACCAGACTCCCACCACGCCAGGCTTCCTGTGAGACGGGGAGGATCTGCATCGCCCGCTCCCCGGCGCGGATCGCCTCCGTCTCGAGCCCCATGCCGGCGAGCGCGAGACCGAGCGCGCTGTGGAAGCGCGGATCCTCCGGATCATCGACCAGTCTGCGCTCCAGAAGCACGCGGGCCGAGTCGTAGGCGGCCAGCGCCGCTTCGGATCGGGCCATCAAGTCCAGGACAGACGCCCGCACGAGGGTTCTGGGCACGTAGTAGAATTGCGTTTCGAAGACCTCTTCCCCGGCGCCCTCCAGGATTTCCAACGCGTTCGAGAAGTCTCGGCCGTATCGCTGGATCAGCACGCCGTAGAACACCGGAGAGTACTCGCTCGTCGGCATATCGAACGTCGGCTGGAGCGTGGCCCACGCCGACTCGAGGTTGCCCCGGCCTCGGGCGAGGACGCGCGCTTTCGCGATCATCGCGTTCCTGAAGTCAGGCGCCAGCGTGATGGCATGGTCGAACAGGTGTATAGCCTCGTCGTACTTCCGGAGCAGCTCGAGGGTCTCGGCCAGTTGGAATATGATGCCCTCTGAACGCGGGTCCAGCTCGAGCGCCTCGCGCAGCAGGTCCGCAGCTTCCTCCCAACGCCCCTGTCGTCGGCGGACGTACGCCATGGCTGCCGAGACCTGTGCCTCGCCTGGAAGTCCCTCGCTCGCGCGGGCGAAATCACGGAGTGCGCCGTCGTAATCGAGATGTGCCCAGTAGCGGTAGAAGCCCCGGGCCAGATAGGCTTCCGGCAGCTCCGGATCGAGAGCCAGCGCCCGGTCGATGGCGCGCTTCGCAGTTCCCAGAATCGAATCGGAGCGATCGAAATGGTACCAGTACAATCTCGCGTGCTGCTGGCCCATCGTCGCCCACGCCAGCGCGAACTCGGGATCCGACTCCACGGCCCGCTCGTACATTCGGATGGCCAGCCGGATGTTATCCTCGGTAATGTCCCGTGTGGCGTACTCCTCGCCGCGGAGGTACGCGTCGTACGCCTCCATATCGTCCGTGGGCCGCCCCTCGATCCTGGCTTGCGTCTCCGCTGTCAGCTCCACGGCCAGCGCACGGGCGATGCGCTGGGCCACTTCCGCCTGAATGGCGAAGATATCCGAAAGCTTCCGCTCGTAGGTCTCGGCCCACAGGTGTTGATCGTCGGTCGCATCGATGAGCTGGGCGGTGATGCGCACCTCGTCACCCGCCCGGCGCACGGTCCCCTCGAGCACGGTGGCGACATCCAGCTCCGCGGCGATCTCCCGCAGGTTCTTGGGACTGTCACGGTACTCCATCACCGACGTGCGGGAGATCACTTTCAGATCGCCGATCCGCGCCAGGTGGGTCAGGATCTCGTCGTGTACGCCGTCCGCGAAATACCGATCATCCTCGTCCGGGCTCAGGTTCTCGAACGGGAGGACCGCGATCGATTTCGCCCTGGCTCCTCTGTCGCCCTCCAGACCGCCCGCTGCATCCGGGCCGATCAGCAGCCAACCCGCCGCCGCGATCCCCCACAGCGCCAGCGCGAGCACTCCGCCGACGATGGCGTTTCGCCAGGTGAGAAACCGGCGCAGACCCCGGTGCTCGCTCGCCTCTGCGCTCGTGGTCCCGTGTCCGGGCTCGCCACGAACCGGGACGCTCCGTCGCTCATCCTCGCCCTGCGATGGACCGCCCTCCTGCACGAACGCCGTGGCGAGCACGATGGGGAAACCGATGAGCAGCAGCACGAAAGCGAAAGCCGGGAACCACTCCGGCAAGCCCAGCCCTTCCGTCAGCGTTTGGACCACCTCGAACACGATCCACGACGCAGCAGCGTAGATCGCGAGGATCTGCCAGAGGCTGCGTCGATGGATCTCCCGGACGAGTCTCTCGATCTGGTTCATCTAGCACCGCGCGGGACGTTCGGTCAGGGCGTGCAGCGTTCGAAAAGCCGAGGGCAGCGGATCGGACCGCAATCCATGGAGGCAGAACGGATGGAAAAGCCAAGGGCCCTCGATCCAGACGAAAAGGTAAGACCGGCGTTCCGGCGGGAACAGAGGAGCGGGTGCACTCGAATGCGCACCTGAAGGCCGCCTACGGCTCAGCCGCGTCGCCCGGGACCAGGCGGAAAGTGTCGACCGCTGGAGGGTCAACCCGTTGAACTGCGGGTCCTGGCGGGTCAGCCGTTGTTTATCCGGGTCGCGTTGAACCGTGCCATGAAACGCCGCTCGTCGGCGGTCGTGCCCACGAGGATGATCTCTCCCCCGGGACCGTCGGGGAGCGGGGCCTGGGACAGGCGTTCCGCCCGGGACCCCGCGCCCTCAGTTCGGAGTCCGTTGCACCTCGAACTCGTACACGGCCCCGTCTTCCGGGCGGATCATGCGGCGCCGGTTGGTCCGCGGAACTCCCCACGGGCCGGGCTCGCCCATTACGATCCAGGCGGGTGAGTCGCCTTCCCCGCCGCCGAACAGCCTCAACTCGACGTGGTCGCGGACGGATACCGTGATCTCCCGGACCAGCGGGGAGACCCGCTCCAACTTCAGCCGGTCGGGGCCCCAGCCGCCCAGGCTCTCCTGATTGCCCGAGATCCAGATGTCGGCGTCCGGGTCGGGTACATGGACCCGGAACGTCACTTCGTACTGCTCCTCGGAGAGGTCACGGACCTGCTCCGGTCGGATCTCCTGAAGGTAGGTACGCATGGCGGAATTGACGCTCGGGACGAAGCTGCTCATGTGCGTTTCGTCGGGGTACTGCTCGATCTGCACCTGGAAGTGGTCGTTGGCCAGCGTGTCGAGCAGAAGGAGGTTGGCCTCGTAGTTGGCGGCCCTCCAGCTCGGGACGTACCGGTTCGCGTCCGCATGACTCATGTAGAAGAGCACGGGTGTCTCGAACTGTTCCGAGTCGAAGGCTCGAAGCCCGCGAACCAGGCGCTGATCATCGAAGGCGAGGTTCGGATCCACCGCGATGTAGTTGTCGAAGAGCTCCGTCTCGTTCAGCATCGTCCAGACCAGGAACGACGCGCTGAGCGAGTGTCCGATGGCCGTTCTGTGCGGCAGAACCCGGTAGTTGGATTCGACGTACGGCACGACCTCGTTCCTGACGTAGGCCAGGAACTTCTCGGCATTGCCGCCCGACTTCGGCCCGAGGTTCACATCCGTATCGGACGGGAGCAGGTCGTGGTTCCGGCCGTACAGCTCATCAAGGATGCTGGTGGCCCGGATCCCGACCACGATGAAGCCGCGCTGGCCTCCGTCCAGGAGATTCGCGATGGAGCTCGCGTAGTCGAAGAACATCCGGGTCTGTGCATCGAACACGTAGAGAACGTCGTAGTAGGCGAACTCGTCGCGCGCATAATTGAGCGGCTCGAAGATCATGATCTCTCGCGTCTGATCCAGTTCGGTCGACTCCAGCGTCACGGTTCGTACCGTGGGCTGCTGGGCTGCAAGCGGCCCGGCCGGCAGGGCCATGCCGAACAGAAGGGCCAGGCTTCCGAACAGGATCAACGCGTCGTGTCGGGATCCGTGCATCATCGAGTGAACCTCGCGGTCGGGTATGGGCTTTCGGGCGTTGCCGGATCCCCTACGAGCGCCCCCGGTGGGAGTTTCAAGGGACATGATGACGATGTCCCCGTCACGGGTGAAAGGTCGCCGAGGTCTGGAACGCGTGTTGCAATATTTCAGGCAACCCGGCGAGGCCCCTCGCTGGGCCTGCCGGGATCGCATTCTCTCCCCCAATGCACAGGAGGTATCCCATGGCAGAAGCAGGTACTGCCACTCAGACCCTGAACGGAGTCGATCTCGAACAGCTCCAGGAGACCATCGCCCATATCGAGGAAGACCCGGCGCTGGCGCAGTTCCGGTTCCGGGCCACGAACGAGTGGGAGGACGGCGGCCATAGCCGCACCCGGATCCAGGGCTTCTACGGGGCCGGCCAGGAGGACGAGTCCCGGACGGAGCCGTTCGTCGTCGAGGGCGACGAGCCGCCGGTGCTCCTGGGCTCCAACAACGCACCCAACGCGGTCGAATCGGTGCTGCACGCCCTGGCTTCGTGCCTTGCCGTCGGCTTCGCCTACAATGCAGCGGCCGAGGGCATCGAAATCGACAGCCTCGAGATGGATGTGGAAGGCGAGCTCGACCTGCACGGGTTCCTCGGCCTCTCGGATTCGGTCCGGCCGGGTTACCGGAACATTCAGGTGACCTACCGGGTCGACTGCGACGCCGGGCCCGAGAAGGTGGAAGAGCTGTGCGACTACGTGCAGCGGACGTCGCCGGTGATGGACATGCTCCGGAACCCGGTGGACGTCGAGGTACAGCGCGCCTGACGGCCTGAGCTCGGCCGACACCCTGACGGGGTAACAGACCGCAGGGGCGACGGGGCGTCCCGGGAGAGTCCGGGACGCCCCGTTGCATGTTGCAGGCGGAAGGGGGCGTCCGCGCTGGCACCCCATCGGGGGCGGCCCGGATCGTCGGCGCTGGCGGCCCTGCCAGCCTCAGTTCTCGAGCCGCTCCCATTCCTCCCTCACCCTGTCCATCAGCCGGGTGAAGGACGGGTGGCCCCTCAGGTTTTCGAGACAGGGATCGATACGGGAGAGGAACGGGTGGTCGACGAACCCGAGTCGAACCGCGTTCTCGAGCCACGGCAGGGCGTCGTCGAGCTGACCGGCCATGGCCAGGGCGGAGGCGATCCACCAGGAGCTGTGCTCATCCCAACGGGCCGCGGCCGCGAGCTGCGGCGTGACGGCCGTTCTGGCGCCGACCGGGTCATCGGAAAGGGCGCACCGAAGCACGCGGGCCTGCTGGGCGAACGTCGTGCCCGGCGCATCCTTGAGGATGGTGTCCGTCAGCCACCACGCCCTGTCCATCTCGTTCGCGCGGATCGCCAACTGGGTGAAGCACCAGCGGTTCGGAACGTTGGACGGCTCCACTTCCAGCATCCGCTCGTAGTGTGGCAGCGCTTCCCGGAACTCCCCGTGGTGCGCGCGAATGTACCCCGGGAGGCAGTGGTTGAGGCCGGTGAGGGGGTCGACATCGAGCAGGGTGTTCACGATGGGAGTGGCCCTGCCGGTACGGCCCGAGATGATGTAGAGGATCGCGAGCACGAAGAGAGCGTCCCTGTTGTCGGGCTCGACCTCCCGTACACTTTCGAGGTCCCGGATCGCGCCCTCGGGGTCGCCACTCTTGAACCGGACCATTCCGCGCAGGACGAGCCCAGGCACCGACTCCGGGCTCAGCTCCAGGGCCCGGTTCGCACACCGTCGCGCCTCGGTCAGGCACTCCTCGTCGGGTCGACTGCCGAGGATGATGTGATACACGTACGCCATGCCGAGCGTGGAAACCAGGAGCTCGCTCGGCCCGAGAACCCGGATCCCCTCGCGCGCGATCTGCACGGCGCGGTCGAGAGCCGGCGGTGTCATCCGGAACATCTCGACCCGGGCCCGGTGGTAGCATTCGAACTCGTCCAGCGTCGCGGGCAGGCGCCGGCCGGGCGGGGGTCCCTCGTCGTCATCCGGGGCCGGGCGAAGGGTGCCCACGACTTCCCGGGATATGGCTCGCTGGATTTCCAGCACCCGGTTCATCTCGCCCGAGTACCGCTCGGCCCAGATGACGGCACCCTCCCGGGTGTCCACGAGCCTGGCGTTCACCCGGAGGCGTCGTCCCTCCCTGCGGACGCTGCCTTCCAGGACGTACGTGACGCCGAGATGGCGGCCGACCGCTCGGCTGTCGCGCCCGTTCGCCCTCAGTCGCAGCGTCGAGGTCCGCGCCACCACCCGAAGGCCACGGATGCTCGCCAGGTCGGTCAACACGTCGTCCGCCAGGCCGTCCGCGATGTGCGCATCGCCCGGGTCCCCGTTCGTCTGGGTGAAGGGCAGCACGGCGATCGACGGGACACGGTCGGCGTCCCGGTTCGGTGGGGTAGCAGGCCGGGCCGGCGGCGCCTGGGGGTCTCGGATAGCAGCGGCGACCCGCACCGTCTCGGGGGATGGCTCGAGCTCGTACTCCCGCCGCAAGCGGCGGACGAACTCCCGGTATTCGCGCTCGGCACCGGCGCGATCACCCAGCCGATCACGAAGGGTCAGTATGCGGCGGAGCGCGCGTTCATCGACTGGGGCCAGGGCCAGCCGCCGACGGCTCCACTCCAGTGCAGCGACGGTGTTTCCCGTGCGCTCTTCGGCTGCGCTCAGCTCCGAGGCGGCGCGGGCGGCCATCCCGCGGAGTCCGGCTCGCTCCGCCTCTACCCACCGCTCGAACCCGGGTGCCTCCGCGACGTGGAATCCGGGCAGGAGATCGCCCTGGTACAGCTCGAGGGCCTGCTCGCGAGCCCCTTCCGCCAGTCGCGCCTTGAAGGCTCTGGCGTCGCACCAGAGTCGATCCGATTCGATGCCGACCTCGTCGCCTTCCGAGATCAGCACGGACGGGCCGGCGGAGCGCCGCACGTAGTGCAGAGCCTGGCGAAGCGCCGCCCTGGCACGAACGCGATCCAGCTCCGGCCAGAAGATCTCCAGCAGGACGTCCCTGCGGTGCGGTCGCTCCGGGTGGGCCGCCGCGAGATAACACAGGAGCGCCAACCGCTTCGGCTGCAGCCGAAGCTTCTCCACGCTCCCGTCCCGGTCGCTGGACAGGTCCACGGCGCCGAGAATCTGAAGTCGCACGATAGGAACTCCGGGGGACGCGTTACTGGCCTGGTGACGTCGAAATGACGGCCCGGTAACAGGGGGTTCGCATCATTCGGGGGAACGAACCCGGCGCCGCCGTCTCAAGAAAAAGATGGCATCGGTCATCGGCGGACACAACAAATCCGTTCGCCGGACCGTCGCCGCTCGGGACCCCCTCTGAAACCCGAATCCGGAGAGAGAGATGACGACATCACCATGGGTACTGCTCGGCGCCGGCGCACTGACCCTCGCGGCGGCCTCCTGCGGCCCGGAAGCGCCCGTTGGACCCACCTTCGAGGAGACGGACGCCCTTCCCACCGCTGCCACCCAGCTGGAAGGCGGCCGCATCGCTGTCGAGGTGCCGTTCCACGCGACGGGAGAGGGCGTCGGCACGGACGCCCCGGCGGAGCCTCCCTGTGACGAGGGCTTCACTGCCACGGGGAACGTGGCGTACGGAACCGGGACCCACCTGGGCGAGTTCACGTCGATCCACCGGCAGTGCGTGAACTTCCAGACTCTGGAGTTCAGAGACGGGACGGTGACCTACCACGCCGCGAACGGCGATCAGCTTCGCGCCACGTTCGAGGGCTTCCTGGCGCCGACCGCCGAACCGGGCGTGCTGTCGTTCGACAACCCCGCTCATCCGGTGGGAGGTACGGGTCGCTTCGAGGGAGCCGATGGTCTGTTCCGGGCTCGCGGGCTGGTCGATCTCAACGACAACACCTTCGAGATACGCGTGGATGGAGTCCTGGTCCTTCAAAAGTGACGAGGGCGCCTGTCCAGGCAGCGCGGTTCCGAGAGGGCCGTCACTCCTCGATGTCGAAGATCTCCTTCACCTCGCCGAACCAGTGGGTGACCACGGCGATCCGGGTGGCTGGGGGGTGCTTGATGAAGAGGAATCGGTCTCCGTCGGGGTGGATGTCGTGGGCCCGGTCCACCTGGTCCAGGCTATACTGCCGGGTCGAGAAGAGCGGGCGGCGCGACGTGACGCGGACGGAACCGTCGTCGAACGACAGGGCCGCGGCCACCAGCGAGTCGGCGTCGAGAACGCGGTAGTAGAGGGTCGACCCGCTCGGTCCCCATACCGGGGAGGCCGCCGCGCCGGTGGATACGGCCGTGCGACCGCCCTCCCCTTCGAGGGGACGGACGAACACCCGGGGCTCGCCGAACTCGTTGGAGACGTAGGCGACCCAGGCCCCGTCCGGCGATATCTCCGGCGAATGCTCATCCCAGTCCGTCACTACGAAGGGGCGGTCGATGGTGTCCCCCGGGAGACGAAGGTAGATGTCCCTCTGCGAGGTCGCGTCGGTGAAGCCTTCCCTGAAGAGGAGCAGACCGTCGTCCCGCCAAACGGCCTGCTGGACGAAGCGGTCGGTGCGGACGACGACAGTCGCCGTATCCCGCCCATCGACCTGCTGTGCGTAAACGGCACGGTTCCCGGGCACGGAGGCGACGAACGCCACCCGGTCGTCGTGGGTCCACGAGGGTCGCATCTCCTGGTTCGGGCCGGAGGTGATGCGGTTGGTCACGCCCTGGGTGAAGTCGTGGACCCATATGTCCTGGGAGTTGGCGGTGCCGGTCGCGATGGCGAGCTTCGACCCGTCCCGCGAGAACTCCACGTCCAGCGGGTCCGCGGGCGCGTCGGCCTCAAAGGGTCGTTCACTCCCGTCGAGGCCGACCCAGACGAGTTCGCCGATGGTTCCGGACGCTGTTTCGTACCCCACGACCCCCGCAGGCGATACGTCGTAGACCGGAGGGGAGTTCTGGTCGGCCCGTAGACCCGAGAGGAGGGGGCGGGGCTCGCCGAGCGGCGTCGCGGTGGCCGGGTCGAACCGCACGCCGTCGAGGCGGCCCTCGGGCGTCCCGAACACGAGGACTCCGAACGGCAGTAAGGTCGGCGCGGTAGCGCGTGAGAGCAGCGGTCGAACGTCCCCCGTCTCCAGGTCGAGAACCTCGATTGCGTGGAATCCGGGGTCCTCACCGAGGACGGTCAGGAGCGCAAGGCGGCCGCCCGGGAGCGGGTAGGCATTGAAGGCCAGGGAGGTTTCCTCCGCCGTGGGTGACCAGAGCGTATCCAGGGCCCCGCCCTCGGGGTGGAAGCGGACGACGGTGCCTCCCCCGAGAAGCGTGCCGTAGATCCGACCTCTCTCGTCCCACTCCACGGTGAGGAGCGGCAGGTCGCCTTCCCGCACCGAACCGGTCTCGAGATCGATGACGCGGTATCCGTTCCCCCCCAGCACCGCCAGGTGTCGTCCGTCCGGCGACGTCGAGGGATTGGCGGCCGGCCGGCCCGGCTGGAGCCGTGTGGGCTCGAAGCGGTCCAGTCGCCGGGCGAAGATCTCGGGCACGCCGGTCGGTCCCGTGGCTGTGTAGTAGACCGTCTCTCCGTCGGCGGACACGGAGACACGCGTGCTCGTGAACCCTTCGATCCAGATCAGGCCGGGTGGCGCCTCGAGCTCGAACCGGACGGGGGTGTGGGGCGAGGATGGCGAGGGGGAGAGAAGAGTGGTGCCGGCGACGGCCAGAAGGCCGAGGGCCACCACCCAGAGGGCGATCGTGAGCGCTCGGTTTCCAGCGGCAGCGCGACGGTCCTCGGTGACGGCCGGGGCGAAGCGGTCCGGGTTGCGCAGCGCCTCGGCGAAGTCACTGGCGCGCTGGAACCGGTCGGCGGGCAATCGCGCCACGGCCCGGTGGACCATGGCCTCGAGCCCCGTCGAGACGGCCGGCCGTTGCTCCCTCAGCGGCGTGGGCTCCCTCGTGAGCACCGAGGCCAACACCGCCTGGACCGAGGCGCCGGGATGCGGCGGCTGCCCCGCGAGCATCTCGTACAGGACCGCGCCGAGGCTGTAGATGTCGGAGCGTGCATCCACGTCCGGGTCGCCGCCGGCCTGCTCCGGGCTCATGTAGTGGGGCGTGCCCAGGCTGAGGCCCGTCTCGGTGATCCTCCCGCCGCGCGACACGGCCAGGGCGATTCCGAAGTCCGCCACCAGCGGCTCGCCCCGCTCGCTGAGGAGGATGTTGGCCGGCTTGATGTCCCGGTGCACCACACCCTGCTCGTGAGCGTAGTCGAGGGCGTCGGCCACCTTCCGCGTGAAGGCCACAGCCTCCTCCACGGCGAGCTGCTTCTCCCGCTCCAGGCGGTCCCGCAGCGACTCACCACGGACGTACGGCATGACGTAGAAGAGGAACCCGTCGGCCTCACCGGAGTCGTGAAGCGGCAGAATGTGGGGATGCTGCAGGGCGGCCGTGGTCTTGATCTCCGCCAGGAAGCGGTCGGCGCCCACCACAGCGGCCAGCTCGGGCTTGAGCACCTTGAGCGCGACCTGGCGGTCGTGCTTCAGGTCTCTTGCCAGGTAGACGGTCGCCATACCGCCTTCGCCAAGTTCGCGCTCGATGGCATAGCGATCGGCGAGTGCGGCCGCGAGCCGGGAGGGGATCTCAGGCATGGTCGGCAAAGATAGGAGGCGGACGGCGGAAGGGGCAATCCGACGCCGTTTCGGTCCGGCGGTTACAGTCCCACGCGCTCCAGAAGATCTCCGTCATCGGCGCGGTCCCGGAGCGGATCGACCGGCCCTCAGAACCCCGTGGCTGATGCGTCCGCACGCTTTGCAACCCATATTCCATCGACCCCTTTTCCCGTCGATGACCGCTGGCCGAGGCCGCCCATGAAGTTCCTCCCCGCCCAGTTCTCCTACTTCGTCGAGACGACGGCGATGCGCCGCAATCTGCGGCTGCTGATGCGGTTCATCGCCATCCTCATCGTGCTGATCGTGGCATACAGCGTCCTGTTCCACGTGATCATGGAGTACGAGGGGCAGGACCACTCGTGGGTCACGGGCTTCTACTGGACGCTGACGGTGATGTCCACCCTGGGGTTCGGGGACATCACGTTCCAGAGCGACCTGGGGCGGATCTTCTCGATCCTGGTCATGGTGTCGGGCGTGATGTTCCTGCTCATCGTCCTGCCCTTCACCTTCATTCAGTTCTTCTACGCGCCGTGGCTGGAGGCCCAGACTCGCCGCCGCGTCCCGCAGGAGATCCCCGCGGCCGTATCCGAGCACGTCCTCCTCGCGACCCACGACCCGGTGGCGACGTCGCTCATCGAGCGATTGGACGCGCTCGGCCGGCCGTACTACCTCCTCGAGCCGGAGCTGCGGCGGGCGCTGGAGCTGGAGGAGGAGGGGCTGAACGTCGTGCTCGGGAGCCCGGAGGACCTGGAGACATACCGTCGCACGGGCGTGGAGCGGGCCGCCATGGTGGTGGCCAACGTGAACGACGCGGTGAACACCAACATCTCGTTCACCGTCCGGGAGCTGGACCAGGAGGTGCCCATCGTGAGCTTC
>JAWVYT010000003.1:0-23734 GCA_033722595.1 Longimicrobiales bacterium | reverse complement strand
TGCACTCTTGCACTCTTGCACTCTTGCACTCTTGCACTCTTGCACTCTTGCACTCTTGCACTCGTACTCCAGCCCGTAGTCCCGGATCTTGTACAGCAGCGCCCGGGAGCTGAGCTCGAGGAGCTCGGCGGCTTTGGTGCGGTTGCCGCCGGTTCGCTCCAGCGCTTTCTGGATGAGGCGGCGCTCGAGGACGGCGCTGTGCTTCTTCACGCTCAGCTCGTCATCGCCGAGGTCCACGTCCTCGAGCGGCTTGACGGGGCTCTGGACGTGGTGGGGCAGGTCGTCGACGGCGAGCTTGTCGTCCTCGGCGAGGACCATGGCCCGCTCGATGACGTTCTCCAGCTCCCGGACGTTGCCGGTGAACGGGTACTCGAGGAGCGCCTCCATGGCGTCGGGCTCGATCCCGTCGATCTCGAGGCTCAGCGTCCGGTTGTACTCCTCGATGAAATGGCGGACCAGGAGCGGGATCTCCTCCGTCCGCTGCCGCAGCGGGGGCAGGTGGATGGGCACCACGGCGATGCGGAAGTAGAGGTCCTTCCGGAAGTCCCCCTCCCGGATCTCGTCCTCCAGGTTCCGGTTGGTGGCGGAGATGATCCGGGCGTTCACCTTCCGGCTGCGGCTCTCGCCGAGGCGCCGGACCTCCTCCTCCTGGAGCGTGCGGAGCAGCTTCACCTGGAGGGAGCCGGGCATCTCGCCGATCTCGTCGAGGAAGAGCGTGCCGTTGGTGGCCGCCTCGAAGAGGCCCTCATTGTCCCGGTCGGCGCCGGTGAACGCGCCCTTCACGTACCCGAACAGCTCCGACTCCAGGAGGTTCTCCGGGATGGCGCCGCAGTTCACGGCGACGAACGGCCCGTCGGCACGATCGCTCTCCTGATGGATCAGGCGAGCGATGAGCTCCTTCCCGGTCCCGCTCTCGCCGGTGATCAGCACGGGCGACGGGTACCGGGCGACCTTCGTCGCCGTCTCCACCGCGTTCTTCATGGCCGGCGCCTTGGCGATGATGCCGCTGAACCGCCGCTCCACGGTCACCTCTTCCCGCAGGCGGCTCACCTCGCGGCGCAGCGCCTCCCGCTCCTGGGCCTTCTTCAGGACCAGGACCAGCTGATCGGCGCTGAACGGCTTCGGCACGTAGTCGTAGGCGCCGGCCTTCATGGCCTCGATGGCCAGCTCGGTGCTGCCGTACGCGGTCATGACGATCACCAGGGCGTCGCCGCCCTCATCCCGGTAGGCCTCCAGGAACTCGAGCCCCGGCATCCCGGGCATCCGGACGTCCGTAAGGATCATGTCGGGCTCCAGCTCCAGCGCCTTCTTCAATCCTTCCTTGCCGTCGCTGGCCACGTCGACGTCGTAGCCCTCCTCGTCGAGGATCATGGACACGGTCTGTCGCAGGCTCGGCTCGTCGTCGATGATCAGCACTTTCATGGGGTCAGGGCCTCCGCGGGTTCGTGGGTCACCGGGAGCTGGATCGTGAACTCGGCTCCCTCCTCAGTATTGTCCGCACGGATGGTTCCGTCCATTCCATCGATCAGGCGGGCGGAGACGGCGAGCCCCAATCCGGTCCCTTTCCCGGGCTCCTTCGTGGTCATGAAGGGCTCGAAGATCCGTTCCATGAGCGCGTCGGGGATCCCGGGCCCCGTATCGGCCACACGGATCTCCACGAGCGGCTGACCGGGATCGAAGGGCTGGAGCCGGGGGATCCGGTCCGGTCGGTTGAACCGGCGCCGGTGCGAGTAGTCGATCCCCGGCGGGTCGTCCTTCCGACGGATCGGCAGCGGCGTCGTGCCCTCCTCCTCCGCCCGGGCCGTGGTGATCCGGACCGCACCGCCATCCGGCTCCATGGCGTCGGCCGCGTTCAGCATCAGGTTGACCAGCACCTGCTCGAGCTGGAAGGGATCCGCCCGGACCGCCGGGATCCCGGGGTCCGTCGTCACCGATACCTCCACGCCGTCGAACTTCCGCTGCGTCGTAACGAGCTCGACCGCCTTGGCCACCACCTCGTTCACGTCAATGGGCCGGACGTGCGCCTGCCGGGCCCGCGCATAGTCCAGCAGGCCCCGGACGATCCGGTCGATCCGCTTGCTCTGCTCCGCCGCCGCGTCCACGAGGCCGTACGTCTGGTCCTCGGTCCGCCGCTTCAGCAGGTCCAGGTTCCCCATGATCGCCGCCAGCGGATTGCCGATCTCGTGGGCCACACCCGCCGCCATCTGGCCCAGCGACGCCATCTTCTCCGCCCGGATGAGCTCGTCCCGGGCCTCCGTGAGCTCCCGGTTCGTCCGCTCCAGCGACTCGATGTTCCGCTGCAGCTCCCACTGGTGCTCGATGAGACGGCCGGCCATCCGGTTGAGCGACTCGCTCAGCCGATCCACCTCCTTGGTGTCGCCCGGCGGCAGCTGGCGTCCGTAGTCGCCCTCGGCGATCGCTTCGGCGCCCTCCACGATGCGGTCCAGCGGGCCCAGCACCCGAGACCGGATCAGCCAGCGGCCGAACAGGGCGAACACGGCGATGTCCGCCGTCAGCAGGATCGCCATGTAGATGACCGCACGGAGCGGGGTCTGGAAGCTGGGCAGGAGGAGGAGAACGCCGGTGACCGCCACGAGCAACGCTCCGGCGAACACCACGGCGAACGCGCCGATCAGCTCCCGCCGAAGCGTGGTCTGGGCCATCAGCTCAGGCCGTAGGGGGTGCCCCGTGGGGCCGGGGCACCGGGGCGCGGCGGCACGTCATGGCGATGCGCCGCCCCAGGGAAGGGCTGGCGCCTCGACGGCGGAACGGCCCCGGCGCGGATGATCCGCTCGCCACGACAGGGGGTCAGGGCGCACAGACCGCCCGGCCCGGCTCCGCGGCCGGCCCGGTCGTCCCGGGCGGGACGTCGCCGACATAGTATCCGCAGACCACGCCGCCCAGCCCCGCATGGGTCGCCGTCGCCGCGAATCCGGTCCCGCTGACGTGGTTCATGGTGACGGTCACACCGTCCGTCGGCTTGTACGCGGTCAGGTCCGCGAGGTCACCGTACCTCAGGTGCACCTGATGGTACAGCTCCTGGGCCAGGCCCACCGACCGCAGGTCCGACATCACCGACTTCTCGTACGACTCCCCGTAGATCCCGCCGAAGCGGGCCCACACGATAATCGAGAGGATGCCGATGATCACGATCACGATCAGCAACTCGATCAGCGTGAAGCCCCGTCTGTTCTCTATGAATCCGCTCATGGTATCCCTCTGGTCCGTGTTCCGGGCCGGGGTACGAGGAGAAGGTGCTGACGCGTGCTGCACTGCGCAAGCGAACCTACCCCGGGTAGACGAAAGGGCGCGGAACCGAGGTCCCGCGCCCTTTCTCATTCAGCCCAGGCGACTTCTTATCCGTCGCAGATCGGACGACCCTCCGTCTGCGTCGTCACCGCAGTACCACCCGGCGTCGACGGATAGCTGACCGCGCTGTTGGCGATGTCGCCGTACGCAATGGCGCAGCCGAGAGACGTGCCCAGCGCGTTGTGCGTCGCCGTGGCGGCCCACGCCAGGTTGTCCGCACCCGTGATGGTCAGGTTCACGCCGTTGCTGGCCGCGAAGCCCAGCACCGTCAGGTCGCTGGCATAGCTGAAGTTGCCCGTCGTCTGGTAGTACATCTCCTGGGCACTCCGCAGGTTCGTCAGGTCCGCCGTCATCGTGGTGTAGTACGCACGCTCACGCGTCTGGCCGAACTTCGGCAGCGCGATCGCGGCCAGGATGCCGATGATCACGACCACGATCAGCAGCTCGATCAGGGTAAAGCCCTTGCGGTTCTGCATGTTCCCACTCCTTGGGTTGGGTGAACGACCTTCTCGATCACAATTGACCGACCCTATGTAGGGGCAACTGCCATTCCCGGCGATGCCATAGAGGAGCGAAACAAGCGTAAACCTATATATAACATATACTTACAATTTTCTATCCCGACGCACGCTTCCCGCCCTGACCCCGCTCACGGCCTTGCATGCTGCAAACATCTCGCACTTTACCGGTACGGGAGTACTGTCACATCGGCAGTGCGTATCGCTTCCCGGAGCCGGTCGAGGGTCGGTACCGGCACCGTTTCCGGCGCTCTCTCACGCGCGCGCGTCAAGGCTTCCCGGGCGGCGTCCATGCGATCCATCCGGAGCAGGAGCTCGGCCTCGTGGAGGAACTGGGTCCATGCCGCCCGCTCGCCGCCGAGTCGAATGCTCTCCCTGCGCGCGTGGAGTGCGCCCTGGGGGTCTCCGGTGCGGGTCAGGGCGATGGCGAGCTGGTGATGGATCCCGCGGTGGTCGGGCTGCCAGCGGAGGGCCTCTCTGCCGGCGGCAGCCGCCCGTGCGGGCTCTCCGGCCTCCAGGAGGGCGGCCATGAGGAGGATGTGGGCCTCCGCGTTCTCCGGTACCGCGTCGCGGGCGGTGCGGAACGCGCGTGCGGCGTCCTGCAGCCTGCGGGCTTCCAGCAGCGCGACCCCGTACTGGACGCGCAGCCGGTAGTGCGACGGCTCGAGCTGGGTCGCGCGGCGGTAACGCTGGAGCGCCTGGTCGAGGCGGCCCTGCTGCCGGAGCTGGTCGGCCATGAGCCACTGGACGCGGAACGACTCGGGGTGGTCCCGGGCGAGCGTGGCCATCACCGTTCCCGTGCTCTTCCAGCTGGGGGTGCGCACCCAGGTCCGGGCACCGGCGAGGACCAGGACGACCACGACGGCGGCGGTGGCGACGGGGCGCCACCCGGCCCGCCGGGCTTCGAGCCAGCGCCACGCCCCGGCCACGGCAAGGGCCAACCCCACCGACGGCAGATAGAGGGTGCGCTCCGCCAGCAGGATGCCCACCGGGATGATCAGGTTGGACACGGGGAGAACCGCCACCGCGAAGAAGAGGATGCCGACCGCGATCCCCCGGGCCCGCCGCCAGCTGTACACCGTAACGAGCACGAGGAGCGCGCCCACCAGGAGGCCGACCAGCACCCGCGGCCCGAAGGCGTCGGCGGGCGTGAGCACGCCGGGCGAGTAGTCGGCCACCAGCTCCAGCGGAAACACCATGAGGCGGAGGTACTCGGGCCAGAGGGCCACGGCGGTCATGACCCGCTCGACGGGGTCGAGCGCCTGGAGGTAGCCCGCGGCATCGTTCCCGACGGTGGTCCCCAGCACCGCGGTCCGGATTCCCAGGTAGGCCCCCAACCCGATTCCGAGGCCGACGAACACCGGCCAGCGATCCAGCGCTCGACGGATGGCGGTCGCAATGGCGCCCGCCCCCTCCGGATCGGGGTGCCCCGCCGGCTCCGCGCCGGTCGTCCCGTCGGACCGGCGTCCGCCGCGTCCGGCCTCCAGCACCAGCAGCAGTCCGGGCAGCGTCACCGCGATCTCCTTGGACAGCAGTCCCAGGAGGTACGCAAGGGCGATCACGGCCGCCCCACCCCACAGCCGGGCGCGCGAGCGTGAGAGCCCACCGCGCAGGTACAGGACGGCGGCGGCGAGCACGAACACGGAGGCCATCAGCTCGGCGCGCCCGACGACGTTCGCGACGGCCTCGACGTGCACGGGGTGCACAGCGAAAACCGCCGCGCCGACCGCGGCGCCGCGGACCCCGGTGACGGCCCCGACCAGGAGGAAGACGAGGACGGTGGCGAGGGCGTGGAGGAGGATGTTGGTGATGTGGAAGGGCATCGGATCCCCGCCCCAGAGCTCCCACTCGATGGCGTAGCTGGCGGCCGTGAGCGGGCGGTACAGGCCGAGCCGGTCCGGGGAGTCGGGCCAGTACGGCTCGGTGACCACTTCGACGAGTCGGTCGGTGCCGTGGACCCTGGGGTTGTCGACGATGATGAAGTGGTCGTCGAGGGCGAAGCCGTTGGCGGTGGCGTTGGCGTAGACGGCCACGGCGAGAACGGCCAGGGCGGCGGCCGTCCAGCGTGCGGGCGTCATGGCGCGAAGCGTTCCGGCTTCTCGGAGAAGAGGTTGGCTCGGAGGATGTGCCAGAACGCGGCCACGCCGTCCTTCCAGGTGATCTTCTTGCCCTCGGCGTAGGTCCGGCCGTGGTAGGTGATGGGCACCTCGTAGATCCGGGCGCCGGCCTGTGCGAGCTTGGCGGTGATCTCCGGCTCGATCCCGAACCGGTCGGCCTTGAGGGGGAGCCGCTGGGCGAGGTCGGTGCGGATCATCTTGTAGCAGGTCTCCATGTCGGACATGTTCAGGTCGGTGAACACGTTGGAGACGAGCGTCAGGAACCCGTTCCCGACGCGGTGCCAGAAGTACAGCACCCGTCGGGAGGCGCCAAGGAACCGGGAGCCGTAGACGGCGTCGGCCAGGTCGGCGCGTATGGGCTGGAGGAGCAGGGGGAGCTCGGCGGGGTCGTACTCGAGGTCGGCGTCCTGTACGACCAGGGCCTGGCCGGTGGCGGCCTGGATCCCGTTCCGTACGGCGGCCCCCTTCCCCCGGTTGACGTCGTGTGTGATCAGCTGGTCGAGGAGCCCCTCGCGGCGGAGCCGCTCGAGGACTTCCAGGGTCCCGTCGGAGGAGCCGTCATCGATAGCGATGATCTCCAGGTCCATATCGACGGCCCGGACCCGGCGCACCGAGGTCTCGACGGTCGCTTCCTCGTTGTAGACGGGCATGATGACGGACAGCGTCCACGGCTCGGCCATCAGTCGACTCCGTAGCGGTTCAGCTTCCGGTACAGTGTGGACGGGTCGATGCCCAGGACCTCCGCGGCCCGGGCCTTGTTTCCGTCCTCGGACTCCAGCACCCAGAGGATGTACGCTTTCTCGATCGTATCGAGTGTCGGGTTCGGCGGGGCCGAGTCGGAGACCAGGCGCTCGGCGGGGGGATCCACGACCCGGTCGGGCAGGTGCTCGACGTCGATGGTCCCGCCGTCGGCCAGGACCGCGGCCCGCTCCAGCGCGTTCTCGAGCTCGCGGACGTTGCCGGGCCAGTCGTAGCCCCGGAGCCGGTCCACCGCGTCGTCGGTAATGTCGAGGTGGCCGTCGCCGAGCTGCTCGAGGAAGTGGTCGGTCAGGAGCGGGATGTCGTCCTTCCGGTCGTCGAGCGTCGGCATGTGGAGCGAGATGACGTTGAGCCGGTAGTACAGGTCGCTCCGGAACGTGCCCCGCCGCATCTCCTCCTCGAGGTCGCGGTTGGTGGCGGCGATGAACCGGACGTCGATGGCGACGGGCTGGGTCGACCCGACGGGCACGACCTCCCGCTCCTGGAGCGCCCGGAGCAGCTTGACCTGGAGCGCCGGCGACATCTCGCCGATCTCGTCCAGGAAGAACGTGCCGCGGCGGGCGGCGACCAGGAGGCCGTCCTTGTCGCGGACGGCGCCGGTGAAGGCACCCTTGACGTGGCCGAAGAGCTCCGACTCCAGCAGGTTCTCCGGCAGCGCGCCGCAGTTCACGGTGACGAACGGCCCCTCGCCTCGCTCGGACAATGTGTGGATGTAGCGGGCCAGGACCTCCTTCCCCGTGCCGCTCTCCCCGGTGATCAGGACCGTGGAGTCCGTGGGCGCCACGGTCTCGGCCAGGTCCAGCACCTCCACGAAGCTCCGGTCCTTGCCGATGGGCCGCTCCGCGTCGGACGCGTCCCGGCGGTCGATCTCCTTCTTGAGCTGCACGTTCTCCCGCTTCAGCGTGCGGTTCTCCACGGCCCGGCGGCAGAGGGCCAGGAGGTCGTCGTTGCTGAAGGGCTTCTGCAGGTAGTAGAACGCGCCGCGGTTCACCGCCTCGATCGCCGACTGGAGCGAGGCCTGTGCGGTCATCAGGATCACGGGCACCTCCGGGTCCTTCTGCCGGACCGCGGAGAGGACGTCCATCCCGCTGACGCCTGGCATCCGGATGTCGGTCAGGACCACGTCGGGGGCAATGGCGTCCCACTCGTCCAGCGCCTGCTTCCCCTTCGTCCGGACGTCCACGTCGAAGCCCTCGCCGCGGAGCAGGATCTCCAGCGTGTTGAGGATCGACTGCTCGTCGTCGATGATCAGGATCTTCTGGCTCATGAGGCCTCCAGGCGACGGGGCAGGTAGACGGAGAACGTCGTGCCCTCCCCCACGGTGCTGTCGATGACCACGCTCCCGCCGTGGGCCTCCACGCCCCGGTGGACGAGCGCGAGCCCGAGCCCGCTGCCCTGCTCGCGGGTCGTGAAGAACGGGTCGAACACTCGCCCGAGGTCGTCGGGATCGATGCCGGCGCCCCGGTCGACCACCCTCAGGCGGACGGCGTCGGAGAACTCGACCCCGGGCGGCAGGGTCGCGTCGGTGACGGGCGTGACCGAGACCTCCACCGTCGCGTCGCCCGGCGAGTGCTGCACGGCGTTCAGGACCAAGTTGAACACGATCCGGTGCAGCAGGTCCGGGTCGCCCTCCAGGGGTGCGGCGACCCCGTCGAGCTCGACCGTGGCCCGCCCCTCGGCTTCCGGATGCCGGCGCACGACCTCCACGGCGTCCCGGGTCACGTCGGCCATGTCCACCCGGGTCCGCTCCCGGAGCTGGACCCGGGAGAACTCGATGAAGCCGGACAGGAGCCGGCTCAATCGATCGGACTCGGCGAGCACCAGCTTCCCGAGCACGCCCCGGTCATCGAGGTCGACCTTCGAGTCCGGGCGGGTCAGCTGCTCCACGGCGCTCCGGATCGACGCCAGCGGGTTCTTGATCTCGTGGGCCAGCGATGCCGACAGCTCCGTCACGGCTTCCAGCCGCTCCGCGCGGCGGTGCAGCTCTTCCGCGCGCTTCCCGTCGGTGATGTCCTGAAGCACCACGGAGACCCACGGCTGCTCGTCCCGCTCGAGCGCGGTGGTCCGGACGCCGAGGATCCGGAGGTCCGGCGTGGCCCGGGTGTGGGTCTCGTACCACCGGACGGGGCCGCGCGCCGAGAGCGTCCGGCGCACGACCAGCTCAAGGCCCGGCGCGACCTCGTCCATGGCGTCCAGCGCCTCCCGGCCGAGCCAGTCGCCGGCCCGCATCCCCAGCAGCGCCTCGGCCGCCGAGTTCATGTACGCCACCCGGCCATCGGGGTCGACCGTGACCACGCCGGTATCCAGCGTGGCCAGGATGTCGCTCGTGTCCAGCCGCAGCTGCCGCAGCTCCGACTCCACCTCGCCCAGCTGCGAGCCCGTCCGCTTGAGCCGGTCGCCCAGCCACGCCGTGGCGCCGGCGATCAGGAAGAACAGCGCCATACGGATGAAGACGCTCGCGTCGAGCGTCGACTCCCCGGGGGCGCCGCCCAGTGCCTCCGTCACCGAGGCGCCCCAGACGGCGTCGGCGAAATAGACGAGCGTGGCCAGCGCCCCGACCAGGAACCCGCCCCGGAGCGGCAGGAGGAGCGCGCCCTCGGTGATGACCAGGACGTAGAGGGGCACGAAGTCGCTCTCGGCCCTCCCCGTCATATGGACCACCGCGGTCACCAGCAGCACGTCGAAGAGCGCCTGGGCGTAGAGGAAATTGTCGCCGGGGGGCTGTCCCGCGATGTGGGTCTTCCAGTAACTTGCGACGGTGATGCCCAGTGTCATGACCAGCATCAGCGTGGCCACGAGCGTGGCCTCCGGCCGCACCTGGGGCTGGGTCCACACCAGCAGCGCCGCCAGGAAGATCCCCATCGCCAGCGTCAGGCGCGCCACATAGATCCAGCGGAGGAACCCCTCGGTGGAATACATGCCGGAAGGCTAGTCGGGGCCGTTGCAGGCTGCAAGGCCCGGACCTTGCATTTCACGAGCCCCAATCGACGGCGGGCCGACAGGGGAACCCGCGTAAGAGGACGACGCATTGATGCGTTGTAGGGATGGAACAAAGGCCGCGGCAGCGCGGTCTGTACATGGACGGAGCGAACCGGGAGCGCCGGCTCCGTGGAGCGGCCCGGGGGCGGGTCGCGATCCAGCGAGCGTGGAGGCTTAGGATGAAGGCAGCGAGGGTGCGGCGGAGCGTGATGGTGGGGCTGGCGGTACTGATGGTGCTGGCGGCGACCGCCCCGGTGTCGGCGCAGTATTTCGGCCGGAACAAGGTCCAGTACGAGGAGTTCGACTTCCGGATCCTCAGCACGGACCGGTTCGACATCTACTACTACCCCGCCGAGGAGGAGGCGGTGCGGGACGCAGCGCGGATGGGGGAGCGGTGGTACACGCGCCTGTCCCGGGTCTTCAACCACGAGTTCGAAGATGTAAAGCCGGTCATCTTCTACGCGAACCACCCGGACTTCCAGCAGACGAACACGACGGCGGGCGAGCTGGGTCAGGGCACCGGCGGGTTCACGGAGTCCCTCAAGAACCGGGTGGTGATGCCGCTGACGGGGATGTACCAGCAGAACGACCACGTGCTGGGTCACGAGCTGGTCCACGCCTTCCAGTACGACATCGCCCAGGAGATGGCGGCGATGAACCAACAGGGGCTGGGCAGCCTGCCGCTGTGGCTCATCGAGGGGATGGCCGAGTACCTGTCCGTGGGTCGTGAGGACCCGCACACGGCCATGTGGCTACGGGATGCGGCGCTACGGGGCGACCTGCCCACGTTCCGCCAGCTGACGAACGACCCGCGCTTCTTCCCGTACCGGTACGGGCAGGCGCTGTGGGCGTACATCGGCGGGCGGTGGGGCGATCGCGCGGTGACGGACCTGTACAAGTCGGCGCTCCGCCACGGCTGGGGTCTGAGCGTGCGCCGGGTTCTGCGGGTCACGAGCGAGGAGCTGAACGACGCGTGGATGACGTCGATCCGGTCGGCGTACCTCCCGCTCATGCAGGGCAAAGAGCGGCCGGACGACATCGCGACCCGGATCCTGGCCGACGACATCGACGCCGGCGACATCAACCTGGGCCCGGCGCTGAGCCCGGACGGGAGCCGCGTCGCCTACTTCACCGAGCGGGACCTCTTCGAGATCAGCCTGTACATCGCCGACGCCCGGACCGGTCAGAACATCCGCAAGGTGGCGGACAGCCAGTCGGACCAGCACTTCGATGCCCTGAGCTTCCTGAGCTCGGCGGGGGCGTGGGCACCGGACGGACAGCGGATGGCGTTCACGGTGTTCGCCCGCGGCGATGAGGAGCTGGCGCTGGTGGACCTGGACGGCAACCGGATCGAGCGGCGGATCCGGATCGAGGGCGTGGGCGCGGTCACGACGCCGGCGTGGTCGCCGGACGGCCGGACCATCGCGCTGTCCGGGAACAGCGGCGGCGTGAGCGACCTGTACCTGGTGGACATTGAGTCGGGCCGGGTGACCCAGCTCACCGACGACCGGTACGCGGATCTCCAGCCGGCGTGGTCGCCGGACGGGACTACGCTGGCCTTCGTCACCGATCGGGTCGGGACCGACTTCGAGAACCTGACCTTCGGGGAGATGAAGCTGGCGCTCATGGACGTCCGGACCCGGGAGATCGAGATCCTGGACGTCTTCAGCGGCGGCAAGCACATCGATCCCCACTTCGGGCCCGACGGCCGGTGGCTGTATTTCATCAGTGACGCCGACGGGTTCACCGACGTGTACCGTGTGGAGGTGGCCACGGGCACGATCGAGCGGATCACCCGACTGGCGACGGGCGTGAGCGGGGTGACCAACATGTCGCCGGCGCTGACCGTGGCCGCGGAGACCGGCGACATCATGTTCTCCGTGTTCAGCGAGGGGCGCTACACCGTCTACCGGATGGACGCGGACCGGGTGGAGACGCAGGCCGAGCCCGTGTTCTCCCAGTTCGACGGGGTCCAGGAGGCGGGCGTGCTCCCGCCCTTGGAGGCCGCCAACCGCGGGATCGTGGCCAGCTACCTGGAGGACCCGTACCGCGGGCTGCCCGACGAGCCGTTCGGGGTGGCCGACTACCGGCCGGGGCTGGCTCTCGACTACATCGGCGTCCCCCGGGGCATCGGGGTCGGCGTCAGCCAGTTCGGTACGGGCGTGTCGGGCGCCGTGGCGACGTACTGGAGCGACATGCTGGGCAACCGTCAGCTGGTGGCCGCCGTACAGGCGAACGGCGGCGTGAAGGACATCGGCGGCCAGGCCCAGTACATCAATCAGGGGAGCCAGCTGAACTGGGGCGTGATCGGCGGGCACGTTCCGCTCCGGATCGGGTTCCTGCGGTTCTACGAGGCCAATCTCGAGGGCGTCTCGACGCTGGTGCAGGAGCTCCTCCTCCTGAGGATCTACCAGAGCCAGGTCATCGGGCTGCTCGAGTTCCCGATCTCGAAGACCCGGCGGTGGGAGCTGAACGCCGGGTACCAGCGCTACGGGTTCGGGCTGGAGGCGCTGCGGAGCTACCTGACGCTCGGGTCGTTCCAGGAGCTGGGCTCCGAGCGCGTGGATCTCGACCCGGCGCTCTTCGACCCGGCCTTCGGACGCGACTATCACATGGGGACCGCGTCGCTCGCCTACGTCGGCGACTGGTCCTACTTCGGGTTCACCTCGCCCGTGCGGGGCGGCCGGTTCCGGTTCGAGGTCTCGCCCACGTTCGGCGACCTGAACGTGGTGACCGCCACGGCCGACTACCGCCGCTATTTCAACCGGTACCCGTTCACGCTGGCCATGCGGGGGCTCCACTTCGGACGCTACGGACCGGACTCCGAGGGGTCCATCTTCACCCGCCAGACGTTCCTCGGCTACGAGACGCTGATCCGCGGATACGCCTACGAGTCGTTCACCCGGTCGGAGTGCGGGAACAACAGCGACTGCCCGGTCTACGACCGGCTCTGGGGGTCCCGTCTCGGGATCGCCAACGTGGAGCTCCGGGTCCCGCTGATCGGCGTGGAGGAGTACGGGCTGATCAACTTCCCGCTCTTCCCCACCGAGCTCTCGGCCTTCTTCGACGCCGGCGTGGCGTGGACCAGCGACCGGCCGTGCGAGGACGGCAACGCGCCCAGCGTGGGCTGTACGCCGATCTTCGAGTGGGACAATCCCACGGGCCGGACCCCCGTCTTCAGCACCGGCATCTCCGCGAGGGTCAACCTCCTGGGCTTCGCCGTGATGGAGACGTACTACGCCTACCCGTTCCAGCGGCCGGGCAAGGGCTGGCACTGGGGGTTCGTGCTGTCGCCGGGGTGGTAGAGGCGAGAGTCTAGAGTCTAGAGTCTAGAGGCTGGAGACTAGAGGCTAGAGGCTGGAGTCTGCGGGGCGGCGGGAAGAGGGGCTCGGTGACGCGAGGTCTCGGTCTGGGAGGCCGGGCGCGGGGCCGGGCCGTGGCGGGATCGGGTTGGAAGCGGGGCACCTTCGGGTCGCCCCGCTTTCTTCATCCCGGGCGCCCTGGCCCGGTTCGGCGCGTGGACCGTGCGCACTCTTGCACTCTTGCACTCTTGCACTCTTGCCTCTCTCGCAGGGATAGCCAAACACCGGCCGCTCCCCCACACTCCTAGGGGGCGAGGCTCCGTTGGGCGGTGGAACCGCGGACACGCAGTGACTTGAAGGGATATCGACGCCATGCAGTACGAGGACGACATCCGGACGCTGGACCCGATCCTCCGGCCCGAGAGCATCGCCGTCATCGGTGCGAGCCGGCGGCCGGGGACTATCGGCTATCAGATCGTGGACAACCTGGTCCGGCACGGGTACCAGGGGGTCATCTACCCGGTGAATCCGAAGGCCCGTGCGATCCACAGTATCCCGGCCTACGCGTCGGTGACCGACATCCCCGCCGAGATCGATCTGGCGATGGTGGTCGTGCCGAAGGACTACGTTCTGGACGTGGTCGACGAGTGCGGCGAGAAGGGGGTCCGGGGTCTCGTCGTCATCAGCGCCGGGTTCCGGGAGGTGGGCGGCCGGGGCGTGGAGCTGGAGGATCAGCTTCTGGAGAAGGTCAAGGCGTACGGGATGCGGCTGGTCGGCCCGAACTGCATGGGGGTGCTGACGACCATGCCGGAGCTGAGCATGAACGCCACGTTCGCGCCGAGCATGCCGCCGAAGGGCCCGGTCAGTCTCATGAGCCAGTCGGGCGCCATGGGCGTCACGATCCTGGACTACGCGGCCGAGTACGGGATCGGGATCCACGACTTCGTGTCGGTGGGCAACAAGCCCGACGTGAGCGGCAACGACCTGGTCCAGTACTGGGGCGAGGACGCGCGCACGAAGGTGATCCTGATGTACCTGGAGAACTTCGGGAACCCGCAGAAGTTCAACCGGCTGGCGCGCCAGATCACGAAGACGAAGCCGATCATCGTGGTGAAGGCCGGACGGACGGGGGTCGGCGCCCGGGCGGCCAGCTCCCACACGGGCGCGCTGGCCGGTGCCGACGTGGCGGTGGACGCGCTGCTGGGCCAGTCGGGCGTGATCCGCGTGGACACGGTCGAGGACCTGTTCGACCTGGCGATGGCGTTCGACGAGCTCCCGGTCCCGGCCGGCAACCGCGTGGCGATCATCACCAACGCGGGCGGTCCGGGGATCATCATCGCCGACGCGTGCGAGTCCCGCGGCCTGGAGGTGGTCGCGCTGTCGGAGGAGACCCAGGCGTCGCTCCGGGAGGTGCTGGCCGAGGAGGCCAGCGTCCGGAACCCGGTGGACATGATCGCGTCGGCCACGCCCGAGAGCTACCGGCTGGTCCTGGACCGGGTGCTGGAGGACGACGGTATCGATGCCGCCATCGCGGCGTTCGTCCCGCCCCTGGGCGTCCGGCAGGAGGACGTGGCCCAGGCGATCGTGGACGCGAAGCAGGGGCACGAGAAGCCGGTGCTGGCCGTCCTCATGGGAAGGCAGGGCCTCCCGCAGGGCCGGGCGGAGCTGCACGAGGCCGGCGTGCCCGGCTACATCTTCCCGGAGTCGGCGGCGAAAGCGCTGGCGGCCATGTACCGCTACCGGCAGTGGCTGGAGCGCCCGGACGGCGAGTTCAGGGATTTCGACGTCGACCGGGACGCCGTCCAGCGGATCATCGACGACGCCCGCGCGAGCGGGACCGAGCACCTGTCGGGACCCGACGCGCTGGCGGTCTTCGAGGCGTACGGCATCCCGACCCTGGCCTCACGGATCGTGAGCTCCGCCGACGCCGCCGCGGAGGCGGCCGAGGAGCTGGGGCTGCCCGTCGTGATGAAGATCGAGTCGCCGGACGTGGTCCACAAAACCGACGTGGGCGGCGTGGTGGTCGACCTGCGGACGGCCGAGGAGGTCCGCGTGGAGTACGACGCCATGGTCAACCGGGTCCGGAACGCGGAGCCGGACGCGGAGGTCCGGGGCGTGCTGATCCAGCCGTTCGTACGGGGCGGCCGGGAGACCATCATCGGGGGTACGACCGACCCGACGTTCGGCCCGCTCCTGATGTTCGGGCTCGGCGGCGTGTACGTGGAGGCGCTGAAAGACGTGGTCTTCCGGGTCCACCCGCTGACCGACCTGGACGCCGAGCAGATGGTGCAATCGATCCGGGGCTACAAGGTGCTGCAGGGCGTGCGGGGCGAGCCGCCGTCGGACGAGGAGGCGATCCAGGACGTGATCCTCCGGGTCTCCCAGCTCATGGGCGAGAACCCGGCCATCAGCGAGCTGGACATCAATCCCTTCCTGGTGCAGCCCAGGGGTGGAGTGGCGCTGGATGCGCGGATCCGGATCGAGGAGGAGTGACTTCAGATCTGAGATCTGAGATTTGAGATCTGAGATCTGAGATTCGAGATTCGAGATTTCAGGGCGAGGTCTGAAATCCGGGATCGGTGGAGTAGAGTAGAGGAGGGTGGGGATGGAGACGAAGGTGGTGCGGTTCGAGGGGTCGGAGGGGCACGAGCTGGCGGGGCGGCTGGAGCTGCCCGTCTCCGGTGATGCGGTCGGGTGCGCCATCTTCGCGCACTGCTTCACGTGCTCGAAGGACCTGAAGGCGGTGGTCCATATCGCCCGCGGGCTGGCCCGTCAGGGGATCGCGGTGCTCCGGTTCGACTTCACGGGGATCGGCGAGAGTGAGGGCGAGTTCAGCGAGAAAGGGTACTCCACGAACCTGGAGGACCTGGTCGCCGCGTCCGAGTACATGGCCGAGCGCTTCGACCCGCCGTCGCTCCTGATCGGCCACTCGCTGGGTGGCGCGGCGGTGCTCCAGGCGGCCCACGCGATCCCGTCGGTGAGGGCGGTCGCGACCATCGCCGCGCCCTGCGATCCCCGGCACGTGACCCAGCTGCTCCGGGACTCGATCGAGGAGATCGAGAGCAAGGGCGAGGCGGAGGTGGAGCTGGCGGGACGGACGTTTACGGTCGGGAAACGGTTCCTGGACGATCTCGAGCACGAGGCCATGCAGGACCGGATCGCGGAGCTGGACCGGGCGCTGCTCCTGTTTCACTCCCCGGTGGACGAGATCGTCGGCATCGACAACGCTAAGTGCATCTACGAGGCGGCCAAGCACCCGAAGAGCTTCATCAGCCTGGACGACGCCGACCACCTGCTGACCGACGAGGAGGACTACCGGTACGTGGCCCAGGTGATGGCGCCGTGGGCCCGCAAGTACATCGATGCCCCGTCGCCGGAGCCGGTAGAGGAGCTGCCGCGGGGCGACCGGGTGGTGACCCGGACGGGTGAGGACGGGTTCCGCACCGGGATCATGGCGAAACGCCACGCGCTGGTCGCCGATGAGCCCGAGTCGGTGGGCGGGACCGACACCGGCCCGACGCCGTACGACCTGCTGGCCGCCGGCCTCGGCGCCTGCACGGGCATGACGCTCCGGATGTACGCCGACCGGAAGGGGTGGCCCCTGGAGGAGGTCACGGTCCACCTCAAGCATTCGAAGATCCACGCCCGGGACTGCGAGGAGGACTGCGAGGACGGCGAGGAGAGGCTGGACCGTATGGAGCGGGTCATCGAGGTCGAGGGCGACCTGGACGACGAGCAGCGCCAGCGGCTGCTCGAGATCGCCGACAAGTGCCCCGTCCACCGGACCTTCGAGGCGGGCATCCGGGTCGAGAGCAAGCTGCAGGACGCGTAGCGTGCATTACCACCTGATCGGGATCGCCGGCACTGCCATGGGCTCGCTGGCCGGGCTGCTCCGGGAGGCCGGCCACCGGGTCACCGGGAGCGACGAGGGCGTCTACCCGCCCATGTCGACGCTGTTGGACGAGCTGGGGATCGAGTACGCACGGCGCTTCGACCCGGCGAACCTCGGCCCGGCCCCGGCGGAGACGGCTGAATCGGAACCGGGAGCCGGTGGTGACGGTGGAGACCGCGAGGGCGTCGGAGTCGGGGGCACGGACGTCCCCGACGTGGTCGTGGTAGGCAACGCCATCTCCCGGGGCAACCCCGAGCTGGAGGCGGTCCTCGATCGTCGCCTTCGGTACACGTCGGCCGCCCAGGTCATCAAGGAGGAGCTGCTCCTGGGCCGCCGCGTGCTGGCGGTGGCCGGGACCCATGGGAAGACGACGACCACGGCGCTGCTGGCCTGGCTCCTGGAGAGCGCCGGCCTCGCCCCGTCGTTCCTGGTGGGCGGCGTAGCCGAGAACTTCGGCACGTCGTTCCGGCTCGTCGATCGGGCGCAGTCCGACCTGTTCGTGATCGAGGCCGACGAGTACGACACCGCATACTTCGACAAGGGCCCGAAGATGTGGCACTACCTGCCGCACGTGGCGGTGGTGACCAACATGGAGTTCGACCACGCGGACATCTACCGGGACGACCAGGCGTACCGGTTCGCGTTCTCCCGGTTCATCAACCTCGTGCCGGGAAGCGGGACGCTGGTCGCCGGGTGGGAGTCACCGGCGGTGCGGAAGCTGGCCAGGCGGTCGTTCGCGCCGGTGGAGTCGTTCGGGATTCCGGACGACCGGGCAGGGGCGGAGGCCGAAACCGGGGCAGGGCCAGGGGGTGCGGCAGGGGCAGCGCCAGGGGGTGCGGCAAGGGCCGGGTCAGGGGATGGGAACGTCCCCCCGCCGACCGGCGAGGTCCGGGCGGCCGGGGCGGCGGAGCCGGCGGGGTTCGACCCGATGCTCGACCATCCACGATGGACGGCGGACGGGATCGATTACGGGCCCGACGGGACGCTGTTCAACGTTTATCACGACGGCGAGTGTCTCGGCGACGTGGTCACGCCGCTCACCGGCGCGTTCAACGTCCGGAACTGCCTGGCCGCCATTGCGGCGGCTCACGCCGTGGGCGCGGAGTGGGCCGGGATCGTGGAGGGACTCCGGACGTTCCGGAGCGTGGCCCGTCGCATGGAGGTGAAGGGCGAGGCCCGGGGCGTGCTCGTGATCGACGACTTCGCCCACCACCCGACAGCGGTCCGGGAGACGCTCGCGGCGGTCCGGCAGCGGCACGGCGACCGGTTGGACACCGGTCGGCTGGTGGCCGTCTTCGAGCCCCGGAGCTATACGGCCCAGCGCCGGGAGTACCAGGACCCGTATCGGCGGGCCCTGGGCGCCGCGGACCGGGTGATCCTGGCGGGGCTCTTCCACCCCGAGCGCTACGACGACGAAACGGGGATGGACCCCGACGAGCTCGTGGCGGACATCACGATGGACGGGACGCCGGCGGACTACCTGGCGGAGACCGACGCCATCGTCCAGCGGCTGGTCCCGGAGCTCGAGGCCGGCGACGTGGTGGTCTTCATGTCCAACGGCGGGTTCGGGGGTGTGCAGGAGCGGCTGCTGGAGGTTTTGGGGCGGTAGGTCGCACGGTTGACCGAATCTGGATGTCATCTTCTTTTCAGACCCGACCTTCGATCGACCTTGCTGGCCACAGGGAAACCATGACGACCACGCTGAAGCCTCTCCTGGCGCTGCTGCTCGCCCCCTTGTTCGTCCCCGCCGGGTGCGCCGCGGCCTCGCCCGGAGCACCACGGCCGGCGGGACCGGCACCGAACATGACGACGCCCGCGCAGCAGGCCGAGCCCGCGGTGCGCGATGCCGCGCCCCTGTGGCTGCGCTATCCCGCCATCTCCCCGGACGGGCACACGCTGGCCTTCAATTATCGGGGCCGCATCTACACCGTCCCGGCGGCCGGGGGCACGGCCGTGCCTCTCACGCTCCACGACAGCTACGCGTTCCACCCCGTCTGGTCCCACGACGGGGAGTGGATCGCGTTCGCCTCGGACCGGCACGGCAGCTTCGACGTGTTCGTGATCCCGGCCGCAGGCGGGGAGGCACGACGACTCACGTACCACTCGGCGCAGGACGTTCCGACCGACTTCATGCCCGACGGCTCCGCCGTGCTCTTCTCCTCGTCGCGGATGGACGCGGCGGAAGCGTCGCTCTTCCCGAGCGGCGTGCTGCCGGAGCTCTACCGCGTGCCGGTGACGGGCGGTCGGCCCGTGCAGGTGCTGACCACGCCGGCGGAGGAGGCCCGGATCGCTGCCACGGACGGCCGGATCGTGTACCAGGACCGGAAGGGGTACGAGGACGAGTGGCGGAAGCATCACACGTCATCCGTGACCCGGGACATCTTCATCTACGACCCGGCCGCGGGGACGCACACCCGCGTATCAGCGTTCGAGGGTGAGGACCGGGATCCGGTCTGGTCGCCGGGGGAGGACGCGGTGCTCTGGCTGAGCGAGGCCGGGGGCAGCTTCAACGTGTGGCGCGCATCGGCCTCGGACCCGTCGGGCGCGGAGCAGATCACGCGACACGACCGCCACCCCGTCCGCTTTCTGTCCGTGGCGGACGACGGGACGCTGGCCTACTCCTGGAACGGCGAGCTGTACCTGCGCCCGGCGGGTGCGTCACCGGAAAAGGTGGCCGTGGAGCTGCGCTCGGAGCTCGAGCAGCAGGTGCTGCGGAACGAGGAGCTGGGCCGGGAGGCCACGGAGATGGCCCTCTCGCCGGACGGGAAGGAGATCGCGCTGGTGATCCGGGGCGAGGTGTTCGTAACGTCGACCGACTACGCCACGACCAAGCGGGTCACGAGCACACCGACGCAGGAGCGATCGGTGTCCTTCAGCCCCGACGGCCGGTGCGTGCTGTACGCAGCCGAGCGGGGCACGAGCTGGGATGTCCTGGAGAGCTGTATCGCCCGGGACGAGGAGCCCCGGTTCACGGGCGCCACGATCCTGGATGAGCGAACGGTGGTGGCCACGCAGGCGGAGGAGTTCCAGCCGGAGTACTCCCCGGACGGCTCGGAGGTGGCGTACCTGGAGGACCGGACCACGCTCCGGGTCGTGGAGCTGGAGTCGGGGGAGGTCCGGACCGTGCTGCCCGGCTCCTACAACTACAGCTACGCGGACGGCGACCAGTGGTATGCGTGGTCGCCGGACGGCCAGTGGTTCCTGGTGGACTACCTGGTCAATGAACGCTGGGTTTCGGAGGTGGGGCTCGTGCCCGCTTCCGGCGATGCCGAGCCCCGGAACCTGACCCTCAGCGGCTACGCGGACTCCCGGGCGAAGTGGGTCGGGAACGGTATGGTGATCTGGTTCACCGACCGGCAAGGGATGCGGAGCCACGGCAGCTGGGGCTCGCAGGCCGATGTCTACGGCATGTTCCTGACGCAGGCGGCGCTGGACCGGTTCGACCTGTCCAAGGAGGAGTGGGAGCTCCTCCAGGAGGACGAGGAGGATGAAGGGGAGGCCGCGGGCGACGGGACGGCGGCGGAGCCCCGGGGCCCGGTGGAGATCGAGCTGGACGGGATCGAGGACCGGGTCCGGCGCCTGACCATCCACTCCTCTGCGCTGGCGGACGCCACGGTGACGCCGGACGGGTCGAAGCTGGTCTACCTGTCCCGGTTCGAGGGCGGCCACGACCTGTGGGTCCACGATTTCCGGGAGCGGGAGACGCGGCTGGTGGCCAAGCTCGACGCCCAGGGCGGTCAGCTGGCGCTGGCCGGCGACGGAGCCCGCGCCTTCGTCCTCTCGCAGGGCGGCATCACCCGGGTCGACCTGGAGAGCGGCGAGCGGAAGCCGGTCCCGCTGGCCGCCGAGATGCGGCTGGACCTGCCGGCCGAGCGGGCCTACCTCTTCGAGCACGTCTGGCGGCAGGTGCGCGAGAAGTTCTACGACCCCGAGCTGCACGGGGTCGACTGGGACCGCTTCAAGACCGAGTACGGCCGGTTCCTCCCCCACATCAACAACAACTACGACTTCGCCGAGATGCTCTCGGAGCTTCTGGGCGAGCTGAACGCGTCGCACACGGGTGCGCGGTTCCGGGGTGGGGACGGAGAAGACGACCGCACCGCGGCGCTGGGGCTGATCTACGACCACGACCACACGGGCGCAGGACTGGTGATCGACGAGGTCCTGGACGGCGGCCCGCTGGACAACGCGGAGTCGCGGGTCCGGGCGGGGCACGTGATCACGGGCATTGACGGCGAGACCCTCACGGCGGACCGGAACCCGTTCGCGCTCCTGAACCGTCGTCAGGACGACCCCGTGCTGCTCGCCCTCCGGGACCCGGAGAGCGGGGACCGGTGGGACGAGGTGGTGCGTCCCATCTCGCTGGGCGCCGAGAACCAGCTCCTGTACGAGCGGTGGGTCGAGAGCCGACGGGCTCTGGTCGACGAGCGGTCGGATGGTCGGCTGGGCTACGTCCACGTCCGGGCCATGAACGACGCCAGCTTCCGGACCACATACTCCGAGGCGTTGGGGCGGAACGCCGACAAGGAGGGGCTGGTGGTGGATACCCGGTTCAACGGCGGCGGCTGGCTCCACGACGACCTGGTGACCTTCCTGAGCGGCGAGCAGTACGTCCGGATGGCGCCCCGTGGCCAGCGGGTCGGCTCGGAGCCCCAGAACAAATGGCAGAAGCCGAGCGTGGTGGTGGTCAGCGAGTCGAACTACTCCGACGCCCACTTCTTCCCGTGGGCGTACCGGGAGCTGGACGTGGGGGAGATCGTGGGCACACCGGTGCCAGGTACGGCCACGGCCGTGTGGTGGGAGCGGCTCCAGGACCCGACCCTGGTCTTCGGGATCCCGCAGGTCGGCATGCTCGACGCCGACGGAGACTACCTGGAGAACCAGCAGCTGGAGCCGGACCACGCAGTCCGCAACGACTGGGGATCGGCCGCCGCCGGCCGGGACAAGCAGCTGGAAAAGGCCGTGGAGGTGCTGCTGCAGGAGATCGGCGCGCCGTAGCCGACCCTTCCAGCGGAATCCGGCACGGTTCCATGGCTCGAGGCTGCCCGGTCTAGCCTTCGTCCTCCAGATACGGCAGGGGGTCCACCGAGCAGAACTGGGGGACCACGTCCAGGATCTGACGGAGGACCCGGACGTGGGATCCGCCCACCACCATGAACAGCCGGTCGTCCTCCTCCGGGTCCAGGATCCGAAAGAAGTTCTGCACGATCCGCATGTTCCGATCGTACCACGGCCGGAGCTTGAGCGCGCCGGCGTAGACTTCGCCTTCCACCAGCGGCAGGAACCGCCCGTATTCGGGCAGCGCCGGCAGTGAGTCGGTGTTCCAGTACCGGAGCATCTCCGCCATCGACGCGTCGTCGCCGAGGTCGGGCCCGGTGTCCGGGTAGCGCACGTTCCATTTCCTCTGCAGCCGGCCACGAGCCCCCGGGTACACACTGTCGAACACGGCCACGGAGTCGTGCCACAGGTACATCTGGACATCCACGCCGAAGACGCTGTCGTGGCCGAGCCGTCGCGCCAGCCGCAACCCGATCTGGGCGTATTCGTTGGTGGTCGTCAGGCTGTCCGGCCCCGCCAGGTAACGCTGGTAGGCCTCGTTCAGCTCGTCATTGCGGTCGTAGTCGATCTCGACCGTCACCCGATCGGGTCCGAACGTCTCGAGCCGGTCCAGGATCCGGCTCAACTCGGCCTGTCGGCGCTCCGACAGGATGTCCACCTCGTTCTGCTGTGCGAAATGGAACGATCCGAGGACCATGACCTCGATCTGGCCCTCGTGGCACCCCGCCGTGGTGACCGGCGGCGGTCCGCCGTCCAGGGTTCTCTCACAGCCCGCGACCCCGAGGGCCAGCAGTCCCATTCCGACGAAAGCGATCGTGTTCCTCATCTCTCGTTTCCTCCGTCCCGTTCCATCCATCACCCCCCGCGCGTTGCGATCGGGGATCCCCGGATATAACGATTGCGCCGCGTGCAGGGTTTCCGACCCCACTTCGCGGAATCGGGGTTCGGGTTTAGATTTTCCCGCGCGCCGGGTCCGACTCCGTACAAGGGGGTCCGGCGAGCTCAACCCACCCCGAACGCGCAGGGCGTATGGCACTCGACAAGTCGAAGTTCATCTTCACCATGAAGGACCTCCGGAAGGTGGTCCCACCGAAGCGGGAGGTCCTGAAGGGGATCTGGCTGTCGTTCTACCCGGGCGCGAAGATCGGCGTCGTCGGCCCGAACGGGGCGGGCAAGTCGACCGTGCTCCGGATCATGGCGGGGATCGACACCGACTTCCAGGGCGAGGCGTTCCCCATGAAGGGGATCAAGATCGGGTACCTGCCGCAGGAGCCGGAGCTGGACCCGTCGCTGAACGTGAAGGGGAACGTGGAGGAGGCGGTGAAGCCGCAGCGCGAGCTTCTGAACCGCTACGACGAGATCAACGCCGCGTTCAGCGAGCCGATGGACGCCGACGCGATGCAGGCGCTGATCGACGAGCAGGCGGAGGTCCAGGAGGCCATCGAGCACCAGGGGCTGTGGGACCTGGACCGGAAGATCGAGATCGCCATGGACGCGCTCCGGCTCCCGCCGGCGGACGCGGAAGTGACGAAGCTGTCGGGCGGCGAGAAGCGCCGGGTCGCGCTCTGCCGGGTGCTGCTGGAGGAGCCGGACATGCTGCTCCTGGACGAGCCGACGAACCACCTGGACGCGGAGTCGGTGGCGTGGCTGGAGCACCATCTGGACGCGTTCGAGGGGACCATCGTGGCCGTCACGCACGACCGGTACTTCCTGGACAACGTGGCGAAGTGGATCCTGGAGCTGGACCGTGGCGAGGGGTACCCGTACGAGGGGAACTACTCGTCGTGGCTCGAGCAGAAG
>JAWVYT010000002.1:0-24676 GCA_033722595.1 Longimicrobiales bacterium | reverse complement strand
TCTCGATGATCCGTCGGGGCCGGAAGTCGAACACGTCCCGGACCGCCCGCGCGATCCCCTCATCGTCGAGGGCTCCCGTCCCGAAGCTGTCCACGTGGATCGAGACCGGCTCCACCACGCCGATAGCGTACGCCAGCTGGATCTCGCACCGGCGTGCGAGCCCCGCCGCCACCACGTTCTTCGCGGCCCAGCGAGCCGCGTAGGCCCCGGAGCGGTCGACTTTGGTGGGGTCCTTGCCGCTGAACGCGCCGCCGCCGTGCCGGCCTGCGCCGCCGTACGTGTCCACGATGATCTTCCGGCCGGTGAGCCCGGCATCGCCGTGGGGGCCGCCCACGACGAACCGGCCGGTGGGGTTCACATGGAAGGTGCACGTCTCCCGGTCGAAGAGGTCCGCCGGCATCACGGGCACGATGACGTGCTCGATGACCGCCTCGCGGACCTCGTCCAACGTGGTATCGGGGGCGTGCTGGGTGCTGACCACGACGGTGTCCACGCGGACGGGCCGGTCGCCGTCGTACTCCAGGGTGACCTGGGCCTTCCCGTCGGGCCGCAGCCACGCCAGCTGGCCCGACCGCCGGAGCTCCGCCAGCCGCTGCGTGAGCCGATGGCTGAGCTGGATCGGGGCGGGCATGAGCTCCGGCGTCTCGTCGACGGCGTACCCGAACATCATCCCCTGGTCGCCCGCGCCGCCCGGGTCCACGCCCTGACTGATGTCCAGCGACTGGCGGTCCACGGAGACCATGACGCCGCACGTGTGGCCGTCGATCCCCCAGGCCGAATCGGTGTAGCCGATGCCCGCGACAGTAGAGCGAGCCAGCTCGCCGTAGTCGGGCGTCCGCTCCGCCGTGATCTCGCCGGAGATGACGACCAGGCCGGTCGTCACCAGGACCTCGCACGCCACGCGTCCGCCGGCGTCGTGCTCCAGGACCGCGTCCAGCACCGCATCGCTGACCTGGTCCGCGATCTTGTCGGGGTGGCCTTCCGTGACGGACTCGGAAGTGAAGAGGTGGGTAGCCAAGAGACGCGCCTGCCCTGTGGGTTCGTGGGGGTTCCTGCCGGCGAAGTCTAGACGGTCACTCCGAGTGCGACAAGTTCCAGCGAGCGGAGAACATGGAGAGGTCGAGCCACCGGGACAGTCCGTCCGTGAGCACCCGGCGGGCGCTGTCCGCGTCCGGTGCCTCCAGGACCTCCTCGACCCGCCCCCGGGCCTCGGCGGCCGTGATCGCACGGACCACGCGCTTGATCTCCGGCAGCGCCGAGGGCGCCACGCTCAGCACGGAAACGCCCAGCCCGATGAGCAGGTACACACCCAGCGGGTTCGCCGCCAGCTCGCCACATACGCTGACCTCGAGACCGGCCCTCCGTCCGGCCTCCACCGTCCGCCGCATGAGGCCGACCACCGCGGGATGGAACGGGGTGAACCGTGAGGCGAGCCGTGCGTTGTTGCGGTCCACGGCCAGGGTATACTGGGTCAGGTCGTTCGTCCCGATGGAGAAGAAATCTGCGTATCGGGCCAGCTCGGGGGCCACCAGCGCGGCCGCCGGCGTCTCGATCATCACGCCGACCTTGTAGCCGGGGTTGTACGGCACGCCCTCCACGTCGAGCCGGTGCTCCTCCTCCTCCAGGATCTGGCGGGCCTCCTGGAGCTCCTGCGGATCGTTGATCAGCGGCATCATGATCCGCACGTCCCCGTGCGCGGTCGCCCGGAGCATGGCCCGCAGGTGGGTCCGGAACAGCTCCGGCCGGTCCAGGCACACGCGGATCGCCCGCCACCCGAGGTACGGGTTCTCCTCCGCCGGCATGTCCAGGAAGAGCGGGAACTTGTCGCCACCCAGGTCGAACGTACGGATCACCACGGCCTGGTGCGGGAACGTCTCGGCCACCTGCCGGTACGCCTGGTACTGGAGGTCCTCCTCCGGCATCGACTGGCGTCCCACGACCAGGAACTCCGTCCGGAACAGTCCCACGCCCTGGGCCCCGACCTCGCGGGCCCGGGCCGACTCGCCCGGCAGGTCGATGTTGGCCCGCAGGACCACCGCCTGCCGATCCTGCGTCACGGCGTCGAGGTGCACCGACTCCGCCAGCTCCTTCTCCCATTCCCTGCTCCGGACGCCACGCTCCTCGTACTTCTGGACCTCGACATCGGTCGGGTTCGCGATGACCCGCCCCGCGCGACCGTCCAGGATCACGGGATCGCCGTCCCCGATGCTCGTAGAGAAATCACCCAGCCCGACCACCGCCGGGATGTCCAGCGCCCGGGCCAGGATCGCGGAATGGGAGGTCCGGGTCCCGGCATCGGTCGCCAGCCCCAGGACCATGGCGGGGTCCAGCTGGACGGTGATCGACGGCGTCAGCTCCTTGCCGACCAGGACGACCGGCCGATCGATCCCGGCCAGCACGCCGTCCAGGTCGTCGACCCCGAGCAGGTAGCGGACCATCCGGGTCTCCACGTCCACGAGGTCGTTGAGCCGGTCCATGACCATGGGATGCCCGGTCTCGCGCCACTGGGCCTGGAACTCGAGCATCCGGAGCTCTAGCGCCCGGGCGGCCGAGATCCGGTTCTCGCTGATGTACGACTCCACGTCCCCTATGAGGTCGGCGTCGTCGACCATCATCAGCTGCGGCTCGAAGATCTGGGCCTCCACCTTCCCGAGCCGCTCCGCCGTCTCCTCCTGGATCGCCTTGATCCGCCGGCGCGTCGCCTCCCGGGCCTCCTCGAACCGCTGGATCTCCTCTTCCACGCGATCGGCCGGGATGGTCTGGTGGGGCACCCGCCGCCGATCCCACGCGACCACGTGCGCGGGACCGACCACGATCCCGGGACACGCCGGCGTGCCGTCTCGGACGATGCGTTCCACCATGCCCTCCGCTACTCCTCTCCGAACCGCGTGTCCACGAGCGCCGACAGGGCGTCGACCGCCGCCTCGGCGTCATCGCCCGCGGCCCGGATCACGATCTCGGTCCCCTGCTCCGCGGCCAGCATCATCATCCCCATGATGCTCTTGCCGTTCACCTCGAGCTCCGCCTTCCGGACCCAGACGTCCGCGTCGAAGCTGTGGGCTTTCTTCACGAACTCGGCCGCCGGCCGGGCATGGAGCCCGTACTTGTTCTGGATCCGTACCGTACGCTCGGAGGTCTCTCTGTCGGTCATCCCAGCGCTCCCGCGAGCAGTCCAACCAGTGCCAGTGCCATCATCGCCGCGACCCCGGCCCGACGTGCGTTTCGCCCCCACACGGCGCCCCCGACCACCCCGATCAGGGCGAGACCCGTCCAGACCGGACCCGGCTCCCCGACAGCGGCCACGCCACGGGTCACGACGAGCGCGATCACCAGCCCGGCCATGAACGCACCGGCCGCCATGATCTGCGGTCTGAGCCGGCTCAGCGGCGTCTGCCGGAGCCGCTCGGCCACCCCCCGCCCTTCGGCGAGCCCGACCCGGAACCCCCAGACCATCAGTCCCAGATGGACCGCGTTGTAGAGGCACAGGAAGACCACGATCGCGGCCCACCAGGACGCGCCCAACAGGATCAGCGCCAGCGCCAGCAGCAGGCACAGCGGTCGCACGCCGGCCCACACCAGCTGGTCGCCCAGCGTCCCGAGGGAGCCGCGGAGCGCGGCCTTGAACCGATCGATGACGGCCGGGTCCTCCCCCGCGGCCTCCATGTGGATCACGGCGCCCAGCGCCAGCGGCGCGAGGTACGGGTGGCTGTTGAACGCCCGCTCGTGACGCCGGATCGCCGCGTCCAGCGCCTCCGGGTCCGTATGCAGCGCCCGCAGCGCCGGCAGGATGGCGAACCCGAATCCCGTACCCGTCAGCGTCTCATAGTTCCACGACCCCTGGATCGCCAGGGCCCGCAGCACGACCGCCGCCTGCACCCCGGCGCCGATCATCCCGCCACCGCGGCGAGCGTCACGCCCGTGATCAGGCCCAGCAGCAGCGCGTACCTCCGGGCCCGTACCCCGCCGAAGATCGGCACCGCGGTTCCGATCATGGTCGCGGTCAGCACCGCCAGCACCTCCATGGTACTCCCCGGGTCGAGATCCCACAGCGGTGCGGCCCAGCGTGCCACCGCGGCCGCGATCAGCCCGCCGCCGGCCGCCACCACCGCGGCGCGCACGAAATCCAGGCCCATGGCGGACAGGTGCCGGTGCTCGAGATGCCGGGCCGGGACCCCCTCCTTCTTCCGGATGAGCTTCCCGTTGGCCCGCCGCAGGAGCACCACGCTCTCGCCGCCGACCCATTCCCACGCCAGCGCGAAGGCGAGGACCAGGACGAGGACGCCCGGCGCGAGGGTGGCCGGCGCAACGGCCACGTACGCCGCCGTGGCCGCCACCGTCGCCGTCCCGGACTCCGGGTACCGGGACGCGCCCACCGGCAGCACCAGGAGCGAGAACGCCTCCATGATGAACCCCACGGTGAGGCCCGCCATCGGCCGGCCGAGGATCGCGCCGGTCACCGTGCCCGCCACGAGCGGGCGGGACACCATCATCTGCGGGAACGACGTCGTGTCGAGACCGACGAACCCGCCGATGGCCGCGACCACGAACCAGCTCGTCATCCGTCCCCGACCAGCTCGTCCAGCCCCACCCCCCGCGCCCCGGGCACGTCCCGGGCCACAACCTCCACGCCCCGGGCGGCGAGCCGGCGCAGCGCGTCCCTCTCCGCGTCCCCGAGGAAGACATACCGCAGCACCGGGTCCCGGCCTGGGGCGTGGTGCACCCCACCGATATTGACACGGACGCCGTCCAACCCTCCGGCCTCGGCCAGCTCCAGCATCGACCCGATGTCCCGGGTCAGCAGGATGATCCGCTCCGGGCTGCGCTGCCAGTCCGGGAGCCGCTCGATGGCGTCGTCGATGGCCACGAACTCGGCGGCCATCTCGGGCGGCAGTCCCACGGCGTACAGCTCCTGCTCCCAGGGCGACTCGGCGAGCACGTCATCGACCACCACGATCCGGTCGGGTTCGAGCTGGGCGCCCCACCCCACGACCACCTGCCCGTGGATGAGCCGCTCGTCCACCCGGTAGAGGACGACCGTCATCTCACTCCGGTCCGGGCAGCGCCTGGACCGCGTTCCGGCCCCGGTCCACGATGCGCTCCACCAGGTCGCGGAGCGGAAGGTGTCGCTTGAGCGCGAAGTCGAGGAGCATCGGCAGGTTCACGCCCGTGATCACCACGTGCTCCGGTCGGTCCACGCAGAGCCGCTGCGCCGCGATCCCGCAGCTGCCCTCGCGGAGGTCGGTGAAGATGATCGCCGGGCCGCCATCGCCCAGCCGCTCCGCGAGCGCGTCCTTGATGGCGTCCGGCCCGAGCCCCTCGTTGCTCAGCGGCTCGAGCACGCCCGCCTCCAGCCCGGCGATCCGGCTCACGGCCTCCACCAGCGCGGTGGCCAGCTCCGAGTGGGCCACCACGACGCCCCGGACGCCCGCGTCCTCACTCATAGTCCTGCTCCAGGTAGTCGCGCACCGGCCGCATGGCGGCCCGCAGGCTCGCGTTGAACCGCTCTGCCGAGTGGATCCCCGAGTACTTCAGCAGGTGGTTCATGGCGATGACCTCCGCGATCACCGTGATGTTCTTGCCGGGGTTCAGGGGGATGGTGACCTGGGGGATATCCACGTCCAGGATATCGACCTGATCGGCCTCCAGCCCGGTCCGGTCGTAGGTGTCCCGCTCGTTCCAGTCCACGAGCTGGACCACCACCTCGATCCGCTTCTGCTGACGGATCGAGCGGATCCCGAACAGCGCCGGGATATCGATGATCCCGATGCCCCGGATCTCCATGTGATGCCGCTGGAGCTCGTGGCCACGGGCGATGAGGACATCGTTGCCCTGGCGCGTGATGTAGACCAGGTCGTCCGCGACGAGACGGTGGCCGCGCTCCACCAGGTCGAGCACGCACTCGCTCTTCCCGATCCCGCTGCGTCCGACGAACAGGAGCCCCACGCCGTAGACGTCGGCCATCGAGCCATGCATGGTGGTGGTCGGCGCGAACCGGCCTTCCAGGTACGGTTGGACGCGCCGGTAGAAGTCGCCCGTCTTGAGCGTGGTCCGGATCACCGGCACGTCGTGCTCGATGGCGGCATCGAGGAGCCGCGTCGAGACCTCCATCCCCTTCGTCACCACCAGCGCCGGCATCGGGATCCCGAACAGCCGGTCCATGACCGCGTCCAGCTCGGCCGAGTCGAGCGACTCGATGAACGACAGCTCCGTCTCGCCGAGCACCTGAAGGCGGCCCTGAGGCATCCGCTGGTCGAATCCCGTCAGGATGAGTCCCGGGCTGGACAGGCTCGGCCCCTCCACCACCCGGTCCATGGGCACGCTGGGCGTGAGCAGCTCCAGCTCCAGCGGCTCCCGCTTGTCCGCGTACAGCGTGTCGACCGTGAGCTTCTCCACGCCCCCTCCGCCTATTCCTCGATGATCGCGCTCGCGGACGGCGCCTGGTGGTCCACCCGCTTCGACCGCTCCCGCTTCAGCTGCCGGCCGAGCTTGTCCAGGGCGCTGTCCAGCGCCTTCCGCTTCGAGTCGTGCTCCGCTTTCGCCACCATCACGGGCGCCCCCGGGACCTCCGCCCGCGCCTCGGTCGAGAACTGGCCATGATCCTCATCGAAGATCAGGTCGACGACCGCCAGCCGGGGATCGAATTTCGCCAGCTTCCGGGTCCGCTCGTCCGCGTACTCGGCGAAGCCTTCCCCGATGTCCACGTGCCGCGTGGTGATCCGAACGTCCATGCGTCCTCCCGTTTCTCGTCGCTCATGGGCGGGACCGCACCTTCGCCTCAAGGAACGCTTCCGTATCCTCGGCGGCCCGGTCCCAGGTGAACCGCTCCGCGAACCTGCGGGCTCCCTCGCCCAGCCGGTCCCGGAGCGTCGTGTCCTCGACCAGTCTCCTGATCCGTCGTGCCAGCGCCCCGACGTCCTCGTGGGGCACGAGGAACCCGGTCTCGCCGTCGACGACCGAGTCTCGCAGCCCCGGCGAGTCGCTGGCCACCGTCGGCGTCCCGCACGCGGCGGCCTCCAGGTTCGTGATACCCCAGCCTTCCTTCGGCGAGGTCAGCACGTGTACCCACGCGCCGCGGAACAGCCGGAGCTTCTCCTCCTCCGAGACGTACCCCGGGAACTCCACCGCGTCCCCGACCCCGAGCTCGATCGCGAGCGCCCGCAGCGTCGCCTCGTGGTCGCCGGTGCCGGCCACGACCATGCGGACCGGCACGCCGCCCGCCCGCAGGTCGGCCACCGCCCGGATCGGCAGGTCGACGCGCTTGTACCGCTTGAGCCGGCCGAGATAGAGGACGGTCGGCACGTCGAACCGGTCCTCCGGGCCGCCGGGCGAGCAGTGTCCCAGATCGACGCCGTTGGGGATCACCGCGATCGCCTCCTCGTCCAACCCCCGCTCCCCCAGGTCCCGGGCGGTGCTCCGGGACACGGCCATGGCCGGCACGTTGCGGTAGAAAGTGCCCAGCGGTCGCTCCATGAGCCAGGTGGCCGCCGCCAGCGGGACCGACGCCTCCTGGAACGCCGTGGTGCCGAACAGATGGTGCACCAGCAGCGTTACCGGGTGCCGGGCCCACAGGGGCGTCATCAGCGGCACCTTGTTGAGGTCCTCCACGAGAACGTCGAAGGGCCGCTCCCGAAGCCGCCGCCGGTAGTAGACCGGGGCGGCAAGGCTGAATGTATAGCGACCGCCGGTCCTGTGCACCTCCATCCCGTCCAGCGAGGCCCGGGCGTCGGCCCCTTCCCAGCCCGAGACGAGGAGGACGATCTCGTGGCGGTCGGCGAGCCGGCCGAACAGCTCGTGGAGGTGGGTCTCGGCGCCGCCGGCCTGGGGGTTCCGTCGGTCCTGCCAGTTCAGGACCAGGATCCTCATTCCCGCTCCAGCCGTTTCATCAGCGCGTCCAGCACACCGTTCACGAACCGTGGGCTCTCATCGGTGCCGTACCGCTCGGCCAGCTTGAGCGCCTCGCGGATCGAGACCCTGGGCGGGATGTCGTCGAGGTAGAGCATCTCGGCGGCGCCCAGCCGGAGCACGTTCCGGTCGATGACGGACAGCCGCTCGATCCGCCAGTTGCTGATGGCCTCCTGCAGCGCGGCGTCGATGGGGCGCCGGTGCTCCGCCACTGTCGTGACGAGCCGTCGGAGGTAGTCGCGGCGCGAGGGCGCGATGAGCCGCCGCGTCATGAACTCGTCGAGCACCACCTCGAGGTCGGTATCCTCCCGGGCCTCCCACGCGTACAGCGTGTGGAGCGCCCAGGCCCGCGCCTTACTGCGCTCCAGCACGGGACCCCAGCGACCGGTACAGCCCCGTCATCTCGAGGGCGGTCAGCGCGGCCTCCCAGCCCTTGTTGCCCTTGTCGCCGCCGGCCCGGGCCAGCGCCTGCTCCCGTGTGTCCGTGGTGAGCACACCGAACGTGACCGGAACATCGTGGGCTACCGCCAGCGCCTGGAGGCCTCTCGCGGCCTCGCCGGCCACGTAGTCGAAGTGGGGCGTCTCGCCCCGGATGACGCAGCCGACGGCCACGATCCCGTCGTAGCCGCCGTGCCTCAGCGCGACGCCCGCCGCGCCGGGGATCTCGAATGCGCCGGGCACGCGGGCCACGTCCACGTCGTCCTCCTCCACGCCGTGCTGGATCAGCGCGGCGCGGGCGCCCTCCAGCAGCTTCTCGGTGATGAGGGCGTTAAACCGGGAGACGATGACCAGGAATCGCAGTCCCTCGCCGCGGGTGGCGCCTTCGAGCTCGGCCACGCTCACACCTCCTGCTCGGCGCCGAGCTCGGCCTCGGCGGCTTCCGGCGCCTCGATCCCGTACGTGGCGCCATCGCCCAGCGCCGGCTCGACCAGCTCCGGGAGGATGTGACCCAGCTTGCTGCGCTTGGTCTCCAGGTACTCGCGGTTGTGGTCCGTGGGCTCGATGTGGATGGGCTCCCGCCCCGTGATGGTGAGGCCGTACCCCTCGAGCCCCACGATCTTCCGGGGGTTGTTCGTCAGGATCCGGATGGACGAGAGGCCCAGGTCCAGGAGGATCTGGGCGCCGATCCCGTAGTCCCTCAGGTCGGGCTTGAAGCCGAGCGCGGCGTTCGCCTCCACCGTGTCCCGCCCCGTCTCGTCCTGGACCTTGTACGCCCGGATCTTGTTGGCGAGCCCGATCCCGCGCCCCTCCTGCCGGAGATAGACCACGGCGCCCGCGCCCTCCTCATCGATGCGGCGCATGGCGGCTTCCAGCTGCTCGCCGCAGTCGCAGCGGAGCGAGTGGAAGACATCGCCGGTAAGGCATTCCGAGTGCATCCGGACGAGGACGTGCTCCTGCCCCTCGATCTCCCCCTTGACCAGCGCGACGTGCTCGAGCCCGTCGATCTGGTTCTCGAAGGCGATGACGCGGAAATCGCCGTGCTCCGTCGGGAGCGACGCCTCCGCCACCCGACGGACCAGCCGCTCGTTGGCCAGCCGGTACGCCACGATCTGGGCCACGGTGATGAACTTGAGGTCGTGCTCGCGGGCGAACGCCTCGAGCTGCGGCCTGCGGGCCATGGTCCCGTCCTCGTTCATGATCTCGCAGATCACGCCCGCCGGAGGCAGCCCGGCCAGCCGGGCCAGGTCGACCGACGCCTCGGTCTGACCGACGCGACGCAGGACACCGCCCGGCGTGGCCCGGAGCGGGAAGACGTGCCCGGGGCGGCGCAGGTCGCTGGGCTTGGTCTCGGGGTCCACGATCAGCTCGATGGTCTTCGCCCGGTCGGACGCGCTGATCCCCGTCGTGACCCCGAACCGGGGGTGGGCGTCGACGCTCACGGTGAAGGCCGTGCGGAACGCCTCGGTGTTCTGCTCCGCCATGAGCGGCAGCCCCAGCTGGTCGGCCCGCGTCGGGGTCACCGCCACGCAGATGAGACCCCGCGCCTCGCGCGCCATGAAGTTCACGGCCTCGGGCGTCACCTTGGCCGCGGCCAGGACCAGGTCGCCCTCGTTCTCCCGGTCCTCGTCGTCCGCGACGATGACCATCTTCCCCGCCTGGATATCCCGGACCGCCGCCTCGACGGTGTCGAACACCGGATCCCTTCCGCTCATTCGGCCTCCCCACGGCCGCGTCGTTTCATGTAGCTGACCACGAACCGCCCGATCATGTCCCCCTCGAGGTTAACCCCGTCGCCGGGCGTAAGGTCCCGCATCGTGGTATGATCCCAGGTGTACGGGATGAGCGCCACCTGGGCCACGTCCGGGCTCGGCATCGCGTTCACCGTCAGGCTCACGCCGGCCATCGCGATGGAGCCGTGGAGGACCGTCACCTCGGCCACCACCTCCGGCAGCCGAACGTCGAGGAGGACGTGCTCCCCGTCCCGCTCCACGCCGACCACATCGCCGACGGCATCCACGTGCCCCTGCACCAGGTGGCCATCCAGTCGGCCGCCCAGCGGGACCGCCCGCTCGAGATTGACCCCCGAGCCGACCTCCAGCGTGCCCAGCGTGGTCCGGGAGAGCGTCGTCGCAATGGCCTCGGTCGCGAACCCCTCGTCGTCCACGGCCGTTGCGGTGAGGCAGACGCCTTCCACCGCGATGGAGTCGCCCTCCCGCAGCTCCGGCGCGAACGGCGTGGCGACGCGGAAGCGCCGCCCGTTGTCCACCGGTGTCACCGCCTCGATCCGACCCACGGCCTCCACGATTCCACTGAACATCAGTCGCTCCGATCTATGATCACGAGGCTGTCCTCGCCCACTTCCTTCATCGCCACCCGTCGGCCCCGGAACCTCGCACCGCCCGGGAACGCCGGGACCCCCTCGGCCCCGAACACCGTCGGGGCCTGGAAGATATACAAACGATCCACCCGGTCGCAGGCCAGCAGCGACGCCGCCAGCCGACCGCCGCCCTCACAGAGCACGGTCCCGATCCCGCGCGCCTGCAGCGCGTCGAGCGCGGCCACCAGGTCGAGCCCCGCGTCGCCCCCTCGGACCCGCTCCACCTCCACACCGCGCTCCTGCAGCGCGGCCACCCGGTCCTGCGGCGCCGCGTCGCCCGCCAGGACCACCACGGGGACCTCGCGGGCGGTCCGCGCCAGCATGCTGTCGAGCGGCAGCCGGGCCCCCGGGTCGGCCACCACCCGCACCGGTGGCACCCGGGGCGCCGGCGCGTGCCGGACAGTGAGCGACGGGTCGTCGATCCTCGCCGTCCGGCCGCCCACCAGGATCGCGTCGTAGCCGGCCCGGAGTCGGTGGACCTCCGCCTCCGCCTCCGGGCCCGTGACCCGCGTGCGCTCCTCCGGACGGGCCGCGATCCGGGCGTCCACCGACATCCCGAACTTGACCGCCACGAACGCCCGACCCGTCTCCTGGCGACGGAGGAATAGCGCGTTCCCGGCCCGGGCGCGGCCCGCTTCGACCCCCTCCTCGACCTCCACTCCCGCGTCCCGCAGCCGGGCTCCGCCGCCGCCCGCCGTGGGGTGCGGGTCCGGGACCGCGTACACGACGCGTGCCACCCCGTGCTCCAGGATCGCATCGGTGCACGGCGGCGTCTTCCCGTGGTGGGCGCACGGCTCCAGCGTCACGTACAGGGTGCTCCCCCGTGCCCGTGGGCCCGCCTCCCGGAGCGCCTCCACCTCCGCGTGGGGACCGCCGTACTCCCGGTGGGCGCCCGTCCCCACGACCTCGCCGTTCCGGACCACCACGGCGCCCACAAGCGGGTTCGGGTGGACGCGGCCCCAGCCCGCGTCCGCCAGCTCCAGCGCGCGGCGCATGTACTCCCGGTCCACGTCGTGCCGGCCGGTCATGGCGTCACCCGGACCGAGAGCCCCAGCCACCAGCCGATGGGGTCCAGCCCGACGCCGGCCGGCAGCGTATCGAGCGTCGGCGTCTCCTGCACCCCGGCCTCGAGCGCGGCGTGGTAGATCAGCCGGCTCCAGCTGATGCTGCCGAACCCCGACCACCGGTTCATGACCGCCCGGGCGCCGACATTCCCCTCGGGGCCGGGCAGCGCGCCATCCCAGTGCAGCGTGACATCGCTGGCGTGCCGATCCCAGGACACACCGCCCGCGAGCCGGAGCCCGAACAGGTTGCGACTCGCCGCGGCCGTGGCGCTCAGCCGGGAGACGGCCCCGCGCATCAGGCCCTGGGTCGTGGCCAGCGACGGGTCCCCGTAGGTCACGGTCCCGCTCCGGCCGTAGCTGGCGGTCAGCGACAGCCCCGGCAGCGTGAGCGATTCGCGGAGGATCCCGAGCCGGAGTCCTGCGGCCAGTCCCCATACCGACCCGTCGTCGAACCCCTTGCTCGTGGGCAGGCGGGCCACGGAGAGGCGCCCGATGACGTCCACGGAGAGCAGCCCGCCGACGGTCGGGACCGGCGACAGCCCGTGGGCCAGTCCCACACTCGACTGGAGCGTGAGCCCGGTCACGAGGCCGGTCCGGGACCCGGTGGCCGGGCGGTCCAGGAGCGGCGGCAGCGTGGTCGGCACGACCAGGAGGCCGGCCGACGCGGCGATCCGGGGCGTGCTCGCCAGCCGGAGCCCGACGGTGCTCGCCGTCCCCGGGACGGGGTTCCCGCCCCAGAGGGCCAGCGCCACGCGCGGCTGGATCACCTGCGCGCTGGCGGCCGCGAGTCGACACTCCAGCGGCGCGGAGGCGCTGTCGCATACGCCGCCGAGCTCGGCCTGGGCCGATGCCCCGCCCGCGGCCGCCGCGAGGCCGAGGGCGCAGACCGCGACCGCGACACTAGTCCAGGAGGACCGCCGCTCCGTCATCCGGTCGCTCTTCGACGGTGCCCATGACCCACGCGGTCTCCCCGCCCGATTCCAGCTCGTCGACCAGCGCGTCCGCCGAATCGGGGGACGCCACGAGGATCATCCCGACCCCCATGTTGAAGGTCCGGAACATCTCGGTCTCCTCGATCCCGCCGGCCTCCATGACCCCCCGGAACTCGGCGGGCGGGTCCCAGCTGCCGGTCCGGACCCTCGCGGAGAGGTGGTCCGGTACGGACCGGGCCAGGTTCCCGGGGATCCCGCCGCCGGTGATGTGCGCCAGCGCGTGGACGCGCCCGCCGGCCAGGAGCGGCATCACGGCGTTCGCGTAGCTCCGGTGAACCCGCAGCAGCACCTCCTCCACGGGCGCGTCCGTGCCGGGGAACGGATCGTCGAGCCCCAGCCCCAGCTCGCCGAACACCAGCCGGCGTAGGAGCGAGTATCCGTTGGTGTGGAACCCGTCGGAGGCCAGCCCGATCAGGACGTCGCCGGCCCCGACCCGGTCCCGCCCCGGCCGGTCGGCCCCCTCGACGATCCCGACGATGAACCCGGCCAGGTCGTACTCGCCGGGGTCGTAGAAGTCGGGCATCTCGGCGGTCTCGCCGCCCAGGAGCGCGCAGCCGTTCTCCCGGCAGCCCCGGGCCACGCCCTCCACCAGCTGGGCGACCACGCCTTCCTCCAGCGTGCCCATCCCGATGTAGTCCATGAAGAAGAGCGGCCGCGCCCCCTCGACCAGGATATCGTCCACGCAGTGGTTCACGAGGTCGTGGCCCACCGTGTCGTGGCGTCCGGCCCGCATCGCCACCTTGAGCTTGGTCCCCACGCCGTCCGCGCTGGCGGCCAGCACCGGCGAGTCCAGGCCGTCCGGGACCCGGAACAGGCCCCCGAACGCACCGATCGCGGACAGGACGCCGGCGGTCTCCGTCGAGGCGACCAGCTCACCGATCCGACCCTTCGCCCGCTCGGCGGCCTCCCGGTCGACGCCGGCCTCGCGGTAGCTGAGGCCTTCAGCCATGGACCGAGACCGGATGCTCGAACGCCGTCATCCGGCGGAACTCGCGGACCCGTTCGTGGACCTCCGCCAGCTCTACGTCACGGAGCCGGTCGACGCCCATCTTCTCGCACACCAGCGAACCGGTGGCGGAGCCGTAGACCATCGCCCGGCGGAGCTCGTCCACGTCCGTGGAGCCGACGTAGGAGAGCCAGCCCATGAACCCGCCGGCGAAGGCGTCGCCGGCGCCCGTCGGGTCGAACACCTCCTCGAGCGGGTAGCCCGGCGCGAAGAACGTGTGGCCGTCAGCGAACAGCAGCGCCCCGTGCTCGCCCTTCTTCACCACCACGATCTCCGGCCCCCGTTCCCGGATCCAGCGGGCCGCCCGGGTCAGGTTGTAGTCGCCGGAGAGCTCGCGGGCCTCGCTGTCGTTGAGCATGAGGCAGTCCACGCGGCCGAGCAGCTCGAGCAGCGTGTCGCGCTTCCCCTCGATCCAGTAGTTCATCGTGTCGCACGCGACGAACGCGGGCCGGTCGACCTGGTCCAGCACATCGAGCTGGAGGACCGGGTCGATGTTGGCCAGGAACACCCACTCGCTGCCCCGGAACGCTTCGGGGATCTTGGGGCTGAACTCGGCGAACACGCCCAGGCGGGTCTCCAGCGTCTCCCGTGAGTTCATGTCGTAGTCGTACTTCCCGGCCCAGAAGAAGCTCTCGCCTTCCGCCCGCTCCAGCCCCGTGAAGTCCACGTCCCGGTCGCGGAGGAACTCGAGCTCCGCCTCCGGGAAGTCGTCCCCGATGACGGCGACCAGCCGGACCGGCTGGAACAGCGACGCCGCCGCAGCGAAGTACGTCGCTGCGCCGCCCAGGGTGCGCTCCGCCTTCCCGAACGGCGTCTCGATCTGATCGAGGGCGACGCTGCCCACGACGAGAATGCTCATCCCTCGTCCTCCCTCTCCATCCGGTCCGGCGCGCTCAGCCCCAGCACGGTCAGCCCGTTCCGCAGCACGATCCGGATCCCGCGGGCCAGCGCCAGCCGGACCGCGCGCAGCTCCGGATCGTCCACAAGGACCGCCAGCTCGGGGTTCCGGCTCGGGTTCCCCGAGTGATACCACGAGTTGGCCATCCCGGCCGTCTCCTCAAGGTAGTCGCAGACCATGTGGGGAGCACGATCGCCGGCCGCCCGCTCGACGACCTCCGGGAACCGGCCCAGCTGCTTGATCAGCGCCTTCTCGTCGTCGGTCTCCAGACGGCCCAGCTCGAGCGCCTCCGCCGCCATCGGCTGCGGGTCCACGCCCGCCTTCCGGAAGATGCTCATCATGCGGGCGTGTGCGTACTGGACTTTGTAGACCGGGTTCTTCTCGGAATGGTCGAGCGCGAGGTCCAGGTCGAACACCATCTGGGTCTCCGCGCGGCGCATGAGGAAGAAGTAGCGGGCCACGTCGGTGCCGGTCTCCTCGAACAGGTCGCGGAGCGTCACGAAGTCGCCGGCCCGCTTGCTCAGCCGTACCTCCGTGCCGCCCCGGAGGATCCGCACCATCTGGACGACCTCCACGTCCAGGAAGTCCTCGAGCCCGAGGGCCGAGAGCCCGGCCTGCATCCGCGGGACGTAGCCGTGATGATCGGCGCCCCAGATGTTGATGGCCCGGCCGAACCCGCGCCGCGCCTTGTCCCGGTGGTACGCCAGGTCCGGCAGGAAGTACGTGTAGGTCCCGTCACTCTTCTGCAGGACCCGGTCCTTGTCGTCGCCGAAGTCCGTGGTCCGGAGCCACACCGCGCCCTCGCGCTCGTAGACGAGGCCGTGCTCGTCCAGCTCTTCCAGCGTCTCGGCGATCAGGTCCTCGCCGTAGACCCGGCTCTCCGGGTACCACTCGTCGAAGACGATGCCGAACGCCTTCAGGTCCTCCTCCTGGCTGGCCTTCAGGCGGTCCACCGCCCAGCTGCCCAGGAGCGCCAGCCGCTCCTCGTCCGTGGCGTCAGCCAGCTCGTCGCCCAGGTCGCGCCCCGCCTCCCGGGCCAGCTCCTTCACGTACTCGCCCCGGTAGCCCCCCTCCGGGACCTCGGCGTCCCCGCCCTGCTGCTGCCGGAGCCGGGCGTCCACCGACTCGGCCAACCGGTCGATCTGGACGCCGGCATCGTTCACGTAGAACTCCCGGTGCGGTGCATCGCCGGTCCACGCCAGCAGCGTCGCGATGGCGTCCCCCAGCGCGGCGCCCCGCCCGTGGGCCACGTGGAGCGGACCCGTCGGGTTGGCCGAGACGAACTCGATGATGATCCGTCGCGGCGACTCGGTGGCCGACCGGCCGTAGCGCTGGTCCTCGAGCAGCACGCGCTCCAGCAGGCTGTGGAGCTGGGCCTCGGAGAGGCGGAAGTTGATGAAGCCTGGCCCGGCCACCTCCGTGCTGCGGACCCCCGCCCCCTCCGTATCCAGCTGCTCCAGGATCAGCGCGGCCACGTCCCGGGGCGGCTTCCCCAGGCGCCCCGCCAGGACCATGGCCAGGTTCGTGGCCCAGTCCCCGTGCTCCGGGTTCCGGGGCCGGTCCAGCTGGACATCCACATCGGCCGCGCCGAGCGCGGAAGCCGCCTCGGCGAGCTTCTCCTTGAGCTTGACGTCTGCGGTCACTCGGCCGTCCCCTTCCCGCCGCTCTTGCCCTGGCCGCTGTCCTTGCCCGATCCGGACTCGCCCTTCCCCGCGTCGGACGAGCCGCTCTTCTTCTCCTTCTCCGCGGCCTTCCTGTAGCTGTCGCTGCGGTAGTCCGTGATGTAGAAGCCGTCGCCCTTGAACAGCAGCCCGGCGCCGCCGGACAGGATCCGCTCGGCGGCCTCGCCGCACTCCGGACACTCGGCCTGCGCCGGGTCCGTCATCCGCTGGAACTTCTCGAACTCGTGCCCCTTCGGGCACCGGTACTCGTACGTCGGCAATCCCTGTCTCCTGTTACGTGCTCCTGTGCTCGCCCCACTCGCGGCGAAGCACATCGCTGACCTCGCCCAACGTGGCCGTCGCCTTCACGGCCGCCACGATCGGGGGCAGCAGGTTGTCGGTCCCTCGCGCCACCGCGGCCACGGCCTCCAGCCGCTCCGCGACCCTGGCCTCGTCGCGGCCTTCCCGCAGCCCCGCCAGCCGCGCCTGCTGCTCCCGCTCCAGCGTGCCGTAGTCCGGCTGCTCGATCCGGGCGCTCGCCTCCTCCTCACGGTACTCGTTCACGCCCACGATCACGCGGTCGCCGCTCTCCACCGCCTGCTGGTGTCGGTACGCCGACTGATGGATCTGCTCCTGGAAGTACGGGATCGCCGACGCGGCGCCGCCCAGCGCCTCCACCTCGTCCAGGTACTCCCGCACCTTCGCCTCCAGGGCGTCGGTCAACGACTCGACGTAGTAGCTCCCGCCCAGCGGGTCCACCGTGTCGGCCACCCCCGACTCGTGGGCCAGGATCTGCTGGGTCCGGAGCGCCAGCTTGGCCGATGCCTCCGTGGGCAGAGCGAGCGCTTCATCGTACGCATTCGTGTGCAGCGACTGGGTGCCGCCCAGCACCGCCGACAGCGCTTGTACCGTCACCCGCACCACGTTGTTCAACGGCTGCTGCGCCGTGAGGGTAACGCCACCGGTCTGTGTGTGGAACCGCAGCCGGGCGGCCCGGTCGTCGGCGCCGTACCGCTCGCGCATGAGCCGGGCCCACAGCCGGCGGGCCGCCCGGAACTTGGCAGCCTCCTCGAACAGGTCGTTGTGGGCGGCGAAGAAGAAGGACAGCCGGGGGCCGAACTCGTCCACGTCCAGACCCGCGGCGACCGCCCGGTCCACGTACTCCAGCGCGTTCGCGAAGGTGAACGCGATCTCCTGGGCGGCCGTCGCTCCGGCCTCGCGGATATGGTAGCCGCTGATGGAGATCGTGTTCCAGCGCGGCACCTGGTCGGCGCAGAACTCGAAGGTGTCGGTAATGAGCCGCAGGCTCGGCTCGACCGGGTAGATGTAGGTGCCCCGGGCGATGTACTCCTTCAGGATGTCGTTCTGGATGGTGCCGGCCAGCCGGTCCCGGGGAACGCCCCGCTCGTCGGCCAGCGCCACGTAGAGCGCCAGCAGGATGGCCGCGGTGGCGTTGATGGTCATGGACACCGAGACCCGGTCCAGCGGGATCCCGTCGAAGAGCGTCCGCATGTCGTCCAGCGTGTCGATGGCGACGCCCACCCGCCCCACCTCGCCGGCGGCCATCGCCGCGTCGGAGTCGTACCCCATCTGCGTCGGAAGGTCGAACGCGACGCTCAGCCCGGTCTGGCCCGCGTCGAGCAGATAGCGGTACCGCTCGTTGGTCTCCCGGGCCGTGCCGAAGCCCGCGTACTGGCGCATCGTCCACAGTCGGCCCCGGTACATGGTGGGGTAGACCCCCCGGGCGAACGGGAACCGTCCCGGCTCGCCCAGCTCCGGCGCGGGGGCGTCGTCGGGGCCGTAGACCCGCCGGACCTCGATATCGCTCGTAGTGCGGAAGGAGTCCCGACGCTCCTCACTCATCGGACTCCTCATGGGCCTCCAGCTCGACCAGTACCGCGCCCTTCTCCACCGGCTCGCCGACTTCGACCAGGACCTTCGCGACGACGCCGTCGCTCTCGGCCTTCAGGTCGTTCTCCATCTTCATGGCCTCCACGATCGCCACGCTCTGCCCCGCCTCGACCCGGTCCCCGGCCTCCACAGCGACCCGGACCACGAGGCCGGGCATGGGCGCCCGGATCGGGCGTGGGCCCGGATCCGCCGCCGCCTGCCCCGTCATCTCCCGGATCGCACGGGCCCGCTCGTCCACGACATCCGCCTCGAACCGCTCGCCGTCGAGGTACACCGCCCAGCCGTCGGCCCCGTCCCGGCGAGCGACCAGCGTGTGGGAGCGACCGTCCACCAGCAGGAGCCGGGTCGGCGTCCCGGGCAGCCGGTGGACCTCCGCGTCCACTTCCGCGCCGTCCACCCGCGGGAGCTCGCCCGTCAGGTCGATCTCGAAGGTCTGGCCGTCCAGCGTCACGTAGTAGCGCATCGCTCCAGCTCCACCACCGTCTCCACATGGGCGGTCTGGGGGAACAGATCGAAGCATCGGACGTCCCTGACCTCGTATCCGTCCCCCAACCGCTTCAGGTCCCGGGCCAGCGTCGCCGGGTCGCAGCTCACGTACACCATCGCCGGCGGCCCGTCCACCGCCAACCGGGCCAGCGCCGAGGCCTCCACCCCGGTCCGGGGCGGGTTCAGGATCGCCACGTCCACCGGCAGCGCCTCCTCGAGCCGATCGCCCACCGTGCCTTCCAGGATCCGGCTCCCGGACGCCGCCCGCCGGGCCTCGGCCGCCGCCTCGGGGTGGGCCTCGATGCCCACCACATCCACGCCGTCCCGCGTCAGCCGCCGGCCGTACAGCCCCACCCCGCAGTACGCATCCAGCACCCGACCCGGCCGCCACGCCCGGACCCGCTCGAGCACGTGCGTCTCCAGCAGCGCCGCCGCCTCCCGGTTGACCTGCGTGAACACGTCCCCGCTCAGCTCCAGGGCCTCGCCGGCCCACGCCTCCCGCAGCACGTCCTCACCCGCCACCAGCCGGTAGCTCCGAGCTCGCTCCGGGCGGTGCCAGACCGCCACCAGCGGATCCACCGCGGCCAGAAGCTCCTCCGGCCGACCCGGAGCGTATCCGCCATCGATCACCAGCGCCACCTCCCCCGCTCCGCTGGCCCGCAGCGTGACCCGCAGCTCCTGCCCGGAGGGGAGCCGGCCGGCGTCGGGGCCCCACGCCGCCCGCAGCGCGGCCCAGGCCTCCGCGATCGCCGCCTCCGGCAGCAGGCACCCGGCCGTCACGTCCACGATCCGATCCGGCGCCTCCAGCTCGTGGAACCCGGCGACCACGCCGTTCGGGCCCCGCCGCAGCGTGAACGTGACCCGATTGCGGTACCGGAAGGTCGACGGCGAGGGGGTCACGTCGGCGACCTCGAGCTCGAGCCCTCCGATCCGCCGGAGCGCGTCCGTGGCGATCCCCGCCTTCGACTCCAGCTGTGCCGGGTACTCGATATGCTCCAGCGTGCAGCCCCCACAACGGTCGTAGTGGGGGCAGGGCGCCTCCCTCCGGGCCGGACCGGGGCGGACCACCCGGACGAGCTCCGCGCGCGTCCAGCGCGGCTTCTCGTCCGTCAGGCGGGCCTCCACCCGGTCCCCGACCGCCGTGCGGTGGACGAACGTGACGCGGCCATCGTCGAGACGGCCCACGCCCGCGCCCTCACTGGTGATCCCCGTGATGTGTACGAGTTGCATGCCGGCCGGTAAGCTAGCCCGTCGTGCGGACGGCTGAAAGGACGTGAGAAGCGGGAGCCGTGGCGGGGTCCGGGCGTCAGACGCTGCCCTGGCCCTCCTGCGGGGCTTCCTCTGGCGGGCCGCCGTGCTCCGTCTCCGTGATGGTGCCGGGGCGGCCGGCCTCCGGCTCCCCGCCCCTGACCTCCCGAACCACCTGGATCGCGTCCTGGTTGACGACCACGTCGCCGAGCTCCTTGTCCCGGGGCCGGAGCTCGGCGTTCTGGAGGGGTACGAACGGCGGGGCCGACTGGAGGTAGTCGCTGAGCCGCTGGTTCTCGACCAGGAGCAGTCCGGCCGACATGAGGTAGCCGCCCTCGAGCTCGACCTCGACCCGTCGGGCCGACCCGGCGGCGCGTGCGCTGGTCAGCGGGAGCGCGCCGTCCTCGGAGGCGGCCCAGAGGATCTTGTCGACCTTGAGGGCCATGTGGCGCACCTTCTCGCCGGTGCCCAGCCAGTCGATCCCCGTGAGGTTCACGTACCGGGTCCGGCTCGCCAGGTACGTGGACAGGAACTGGCCCTGGGGCACCCTGGCGTTGGCGTCCAGGACTCTGTGGTCACGGAGGAAGAGGCGAAGGCGCCTCAGGGGGTTGGTGTCGGTCTGGTTCACAGTAGCTCCTCGGGGTTCGTCCTCAGCCGCTCTTCCGGCGATCTCGTTCCGCCGCAAGCGCTTCCTTCACCTCTCCATAGTGTCGGTCCAGGTCCTCCAGGAGCGGCCGGAGGGCGGCCAGGTCCTGGTCATCGGCCCTCCGCTCCGCCGTCGCGGCCGTCTCCTGCATCGCCCGGGCGCCCACATTGGCCGACGTGCTCTTCAGCGAGTGGACGGCCCGGTGCAGCGTGGGCACGTCCCCCTCGTCCAGCGCCTGGCGGGCGCGTTCGAGCCGCTGGGGTGCGTTCTCCAGGAACAGCTCGATCATCTCGACGACGAAGTCGTTCCCGCCGATGCGATCGAGGCGGTCCAGCGCCCCTTCATCGACGACCCGGCGCCCGTGCACCGTCACGTCATCCTGGCCCTGCGGAGTGCCGCCTTGATCCGGGCGATGAAGCGGGGCGGATCGAGGGGTTTCCGCAGGTAGTCATCGGCCCCGCCCTCCATGAGCCGGTACTCGTCCTCGGGGTCCGGCGACCCGGTCAGCACGATGACCGGCAGCCCCACGGTCGGTCCCTGCGACCGGAGCCGCGACAACACCTCCCGGCCGCTGAGGGTCGGCATCTCCAGGTCGAGGACCACCAGCGAGTGCCGCTCGCCATCGCCGATGGCCTTCAGCGCCTCGTCGCCGTCCGTGACCTCCTCCACGTCGAAGCCGTGCTTGTTCAGGATCGTGCGCACCAGCAGCCGGTCCTCGGCGTCATCGTCCACGATCAGGATCGGTCCGTCCTCGCCCGCGCCACCCAGCGACACGGGCTCCTCGTCCAGCACGATGGCCTCGTCGAAGGACTCGGCCTCGATCTCGACCGACCCGTCCTCCACCGGCTCCACGGCCAGCTCCCCGGCCGCCGCGGCGATCAGGTCCTCGGGGCTCTCCTGCTCGCTGTCGTCCAGGCTCACGCCGTCGACGATCTCCAGCTGCTCGCCCACCCCGTCGAGCGGGCCTCCGTCGGCTTCGGTGGGCTCCGTGGCCTCGGCGCCGACCGCCCCGGTCTCCGGCCCTTCTGCGCCCGGGGCCGGCCGCCCGGCGTCTTCGCTGCTGGCCGCCTCCGCCGGCTCCAGGACGTCGTCGGTATCGGTCTCCGGCCGGTCCAGGTCGTCCATGGACTCCTCGGCCTCGAGCCCGAGGACGCGCTCCAACTCCTCGAGCGTCGTCTCGCCGCTCCGGACCCGCTCGATCCCCACCTGCTGGAGCGGCCGCATCCCCGAGGCGACAGCCGCGTTGTACAGCTGGGTGTACGTGCCGCCTCCGGTCACCATGTCGGCGATGGTGTTGTTCATGAGGAAGACCTCCTGGACGGGAAGTCGTCCCCGGTATCCGGTCTCGGCGCAGCGCCGGCACCCGACGCTCCGGATCGGCGGCCGGAAGTTGTAGAGCTTCGCGAGGCGGACCTCCTCTTCCGTCATCTCGCCCCGGATCGGCTCGCCGCACTCGTCGCACACCTTGCGGACCAGGCGCTGGGCCAGCGCGCCGCGGAGTGTGGCCGCGATGCTGGGCCGGTCGAGGCCGATATCGAGGAGGCGGGCCACCACGCTGACCGCATCGTTGGTATGGAGCGTCGCCAGGACCAGGTGGCCGGTCATGGCCGCCTGGACGGCGACCTCCGCCGTCTCCACGTCCCGGATCTCGCCCACGAGGATCACGTCCGGGTCCTGCCGCAGGATCGCGCGGAGTGCGCTGGCGAAGGTGACCCCCCGCTTCGGCTGGACCTGGATCTGCGTAATGCCCGGCAGCTCGTACTCCACCGGGTCCTCCACCGTCATGATGTTGACCTCCCCGGTCGCCAGCTCCCGGATGGCGGCGTAGAGGGTGGTCGTCTTCCCCGATCCCGTGGGCCCGGTCACACAGACGATCCCGTCGCGGTTCGACAGCAGCTGGCGGAGTCGACCCAGCTCCCACGGCGGGATCCCGATCTCGCTCAGCTTCGCCGCCTGTCCGCCCTTGAGGATCCGGAGCACCACCTTCTCGGCCTCGCGGGTCGGCACGGTGGAGATCCGGACGTCGTACGGCCGCCCCTCCACCACCACGCGCGTCCGGCCGTCCTGCGGCCGCCACTTATCGGCGATGTCGAGGTTGCCCATGATCTTGATCCGGGAGACGACCCGGATGAGCGCGGGCAGCGGGAGCTGCATGTAGTTCCGGAGCACGCCATCGATCCGGAACCGGACGGTGCCCCCGCTGGCGCCGGGCTCGATGTGCACGTCGCTGGCGCCGTTCATCGCGGCGTCCCGGAGGATCAGGTTCGTCAGCCGGATGACGGGCGGGGCCTCGGCCTCGGCCTCCGTGACCTCGTCGGGCTCCGAGCGGCTCTCGACGACCGCCACGGAGTCGGCGATGGCCTCGTCGACCCGGCTCAGGAGCGACTCGATGACCCCGTCGGGGCTGTAGTTCGCGTTGATCGCGTCCAGGATGAACGGGGGCGGCGCCACCTCGAAGACCGCTTTCCGGCCGGAGATGAAGCCCAGCGCCTGCTCCGCGGCGAAGTTGGTGGGGTCGCTGGTGGCCACCGTGAGGTGCCGGTCGTCCTCCCGGAGCGGGAAGATCCCGTACTGCCGGGCGATCTTCTCCGGCACCAGCTTCACCGCCGTGGACTCGCCCCCCTCCAGGTCGGCGACCTTGAGCCGGAAATAGTCGCTCACGTGGCTGGCGAGCTCGTCCTGGGACATGCCCGTGGCCTCGCACGCCGCCATCCACGCCTCGGCAGACGGTGACCCGGGATCGATGGCCAGCTCCTCGGCCTCGTCGATCCCCGCCCGTCTCAGGACGTGAACGAGCCAGTGCTTCTTCTGAAGACTATTCGCCACGAGCGACTCTTCGCCGACGAGGAGATAGGGCCTCGTTCAGACATGAACGATCGGTGATCGGCGCGGCTCCGCCCGAAGGGCGGTCGGTCGGGAGAGCACGGCTACGCATGTTAGAAACGATACCCACAGAAGGCAAGGCGACGAAAGGGGTTGGGGCGCAGAGCGCCACTAGCGCCATCCCCGGTCCTTCCAGCGGGAACCCCGCCCGCCCTGGCCCTCGATCCGCCGGATCGCCCGCCGCTCCCGCTCCTCCTCGGCCAGGAGCGCCGCGGCGAGTGCCGCGGCCCGGAGCGCCTCCGGCTCCGGCGCCTGCTCGACGAGGTCCGGATGCTTCTCCAGGTACCGGATATCGATCTCGCCCGCCCGGAAATCGGCCTCCTGGAGCACGCGCCGGTGAAAGGGGGCACTGGTCTCGATCCCGACCACGCGGAGCTCGCCGAGGGCCCGGAGCATCCGGTCGATGGCGGTCGCCCGGGAGGCGGCGTGGACCACGAGCTTGGCCAGCATGGGGTCGTAGAACAGGGAGACCTCGTCGCCCTGCTGGATCCCGCCATCCCAGCGCACGCCGGGACCCGACGGGATGGCCAGCAGCTCGATCCGGCCGCTGGACGGGAGGAACCCGTGGTCCGGGTCCTCACTCGTGATCCGGCACTCGATGGCGTGTCCCGACCAGGTCACGTCCTCCTGCGCCAGCCCCAGCGGCTCGCCGCCGGCCACCCGCAGCTGCCACTGGACCAGGTCCACCCCGGTCACCAGCTCCGTGACCGGGTGCTCCACCTGGATCCGGGTGTTCATCTCCAGGAAGTAGAAGGCGCCGTCCTGGTACAGGAACTCCACCGTCCCGGCGTTCCGGTAATCGACCGCCCGGGCCGCGGCCACCGCCGCCTCGCCCATCTCCTGGCGCAGCTCGGGGCTGACCACCGCGGACGGGGCCTCCTCGATCATCTTCTGGTGGCGGCGCTGGATGGAGCATTCCCGCTCCCCCAGGTGCAGCACCGTGCCGTGGTGGTCGGCCAGCACCTGGATCTCGATGTGACGGGGCCCGTCCAGGAACTTCTCCACGTACACGCTGCCGTCCCCGAACGCCGCCTCCGCTTCCCGGGACGCGGACTCGTAGGCCGACACCAGCTCCCCGGGCTCGCGGACCACCCGCATCCCCTTCCCGCCCCCGCCGGCCGCGGCCTTCAGCATGACGGGGTAGCCCACGTCCTCCGCGAC
>JAWVYT010000001.1:0-24999 GCA_033722595.1 Longimicrobiales bacterium | reverse complement strand
GCGTCGGGGGCGGCCTCCTTCAGGGCGAGTCGGTCAGAGTACATGCACGATACCGAGGAGCTCGATGAGGACGATGCTCACGCCGCCCACGGTCAGAGCCGCGGTGAGGCCGACGGCCAGGGGGCGCGCGCCCAGGCCGAGCAGACCATCGACCCGGGTGCCGAGCCCGACGGCGGCCATGGCCACGAGCAGCCCACCGGCGGCCGCCCACTGCGTCCACGCCACGGCACGGTCCCAGCCCGCGACCGGGAGGAGCCCGGCGGCCGCAGCCAGGTCACCCGCCGTCCGGAGGAGCGCCATGGCGACGAAGGCGAGGATGAAGCCTGGCACGGCGGGCGCGGGCCGAGAGCTGTCATCGGACCGGGACGCGTGCAGGTAGCTGATCAGCGGGATCACGGCGATGATGCCGACGTTTCGGACGAGCTTGGTCACCACGGCCGTCTCCACCGCCTCGGGGGCCCCGAACTGCTGGCTGTACGCCAGGGCCGCCCCGACCACCTGGGAGGTGTCGTGGATGGAGGTGCCCAGGAACAGGCCGGCCCGGGTCGCGTCGTCGAACAGGACGTGTGCCAGGAACGGGTAGGAGAACAGGGCGATCATCCCGAACAGGGCGACGGTGGCCACCGCATAGCTGGTCTCGTCGTCCCGGGCCTCGATGACCGGGGCCAGCGCCACCACCGCCGTGATCCCGCAGATGCTGGTCCCGGCGGCGATCAGCGACCCGAGCCGGGGCGGTACGTTCACGAGCCGCGTAATGGCCCCGATGGCCCCCAGGGCGGCGACGATGCACCCGACGACGATCGGCAGCGCGATCACCCCCAGGGTTGCCAGGGCGCCCACACTCAGCCGGATCCCGAGCAGCGCGATGCTGACGCGGAGGAGCGGGCCGGCGGTCCACGCGATGCCCGGTGCGAACGCGCCGTCGAGGCCTACCGTGTTCCGGATCAGCAGGCCCGACAAGACCGCCAGCAGGATCGGGCTCAGCGGGCTCGTGGTGTACCCCAGGAGCCCCTCGCCGACCCACCCGCTCATCGCTGTCGCGCCGACCGCGAGGGCCGCCACCAGCGCCAACCCGGGCAGCGCAGCCGCCAGGCTCCGGCCGGGATCGGACCGGGTCAACGTGCGCTCCCGCGGGGGCGGTTCGCCGCGTACATGGGCTGCTCGCCTTCGAGCACCCGCCGGATGTCGCGGCACACGGCCGCCACGACCCGGTGCTGCGCCTCCTCGGTGAAGGCGCCGATGTGCGGGGTCAGGATCACGTTGTCAAGCCGGTCCAGCGGCGAGGCTGCCGGTGGCTCGGCGGCCCGGACATCGAGTCCTGCGCCGCCGATCTGGCCCGCCTCCAGCGCCTCGATCAGGGCGGCCTCCTCCACCACGTCGCCGCGCGACAGATTCAGGAAGAGGGCCCCGGACTTCATCCGCCCGAAACGCTCCGCGTTCAGCAGGCCGCGGGTCCCGGGGGTGCTCGGCAGGTGACAGGTCACCGCGTCCGCCCGGCCCAGCAGCTCCTCGAGACCCACCAGCTCGGCGCCGGCCGCCACGAGGGTGACGTGGTCCGGCCCGAGGAAGGGGTCGTGGGCGAGCACGGTCATCCCGAAGGCACGGGCGCGCATCGCCATCAGGAACCCGATCCGGCCGAACCCGATGACGCCCAGCGTCCGCCCGTGCAGCTCGATCCCCGTGTGTTCCTGCCGATCCCAGTACCCGGCCCGGGTCGAGCGGTCGGCCGGTACCAGCCTGCGGGCCAGCGCCAGCAGCATCCCCATCCCGAGCTCCGCTACGGAGAGGGCGTTCTGCTCCGGCGCGTAGCAGACGCGGACGTCCACCGCGGTCGCCGCCTCCACGTCGACGTTGTCCAGCCCCGCGCCCGCTCGTCCCACGACCTCGAGGTCCTCCGCGGCGGCCAGGAGCCCACTCGTGACCTGGGTCTGGTTCCGAACGATGAGGGCCCGACAGCCCCGGATCCGCCGGGCCAGTGCGTCGGGGCGACGCCAGAGCTCCGGTTCCACGACCACTTCATACCGGCCTCCGAGCGCCGACAGGGCCGGGCCACCCACGTCCTCACTGACCAGGATGTCAGGCATTCGGCCCGCCCGAGGAAGCGGCCGGCACCCGGAGCTGCTCCAGCCGCGTCGAGATCCCGTACCGGTCGGCCAGCGCGTCGACCTCGCGGACGGTCGCGGCTCCCAGCGCGATCCCCAACCGGCGATTCTCCCGGGCCTTCCTGGCTGAATGTTCACCGGGAACGCGGATCCCGTCGCTGCCGGGCCGCGGTTGCAGCGAGGTGATCCGGTCGATGGTGGCATCCACCCGGCTCCGGAAGGCCTCGGGGTCCATGAACGCCGAGATCCGGAGCAGGCAGAAGAAATGGCCCACGTCCTGGGGCCGATCCAGATCCTTGTACATGGAGCCGATCGACGGCCCGACGGCCGCGCCGCTCAGCACGCTCGACAGCAGCTCGACCAGCAGCGCCAGGGCGTACCCCTTGTGGCCGGCCATAGTGAGAACGGTGCCGGCCAGGGCCGCCGCAGCGTCGGTGGTGGGATGGCCGTCCGCATCCAGCGCCCACCCCTCCGGGATCGGCCGGCCTTCCTTCTCGGCCGCGATGATGTTGCCCCGCGCCACTATGGACGTGGCCAGGTCGATGGTCACCGGCCACCCCTTCCCCGTAGGAAAGCCGGCGCCGATGGGGTTCGTGCCGAAGAAGGGCTCGTATCCCCCGGTCGGACTCATCGCCGGCTCGGCCGCCGTGGTAGCCAGGAGGATCATGTCCCGCTCGGCCGCCCAGTCGCAGTAGTAGCCGAGGGCGCCGAAGTGCTGGGACCCCCGGATCGTGGCCGCGGCCACTCCCAGGTCCACGGCCAGCGGCCGCAGCCGTTCCAGCGTCCGGATCGCCTGGACCTGGCCCACCCCGTTCCGGGCGTCCACCGACAGGACGCCCGGGGCATGCCGCTCGACCCGGAGCTCCGCCCGGGGATCGATGAGTCCGTGATCCATGCGCTTCATGTAGATTGCGAGACGCGAGAGCCCATGTGTAGACCGCCCATGGAGATCGGCGTCTATCAGGGCGTCGGCGAAGAGCGCGGCGTCGCCGGCGGGGAGACCCGCTGACACGCCGATCTCCCCGACCAGTGCCCGCACCGCGACGGGGTCGTAGCGCGTCACGGTCCGACCTCCTGCGTGCGGCTCAGGAGCCAGGCTTCGCCGCGACAGCGGATCGACGACCCGTCGCCGAGCCACGCGTCGTGGCGCGTGACCATCCACCGGGCCACGCCGGGCAGCGGAACGGCATCCCAGCCCGGCACGGCCCCCAAGCGGTTCGTGACGCCGCCGTGGACGCCAATCCGAGCGCCCAGCGCCAGGTAGTGCCGGACATGACCGGCGGCCAGGATACGCTCCTCGATCCCGGCATCGAAGGGGACGAAGCTCCCGAGAACCATCGGATGGGGATACCGTCGCAGCGACGCGGCGGCGGGGCACGCTGTCACGCGGCTCCCGCGGGCTGGATGGGCATCCGTGGCCGTGACGGACACCCCGAGCTCGGCGAGGGCCCGCGCCAGCGTGCCGTCGCCCGCGCAGACCTCCAGGACCGGAGGGGCCCCGAGCCGTTCGATGACCCCCACCAGCGCGTGGACCAGCTCCCGTGTCACCACCAGGTACGTACCGGTCGCGGCACAGCGAGCCAGCCATCCCTCCGCCCGCTCGGCGATGACGACCTCCGCCAACACGTCCCGGAACACCGGGAGCGAGGGCGTGGCGACGGCGCTCAAACGCTGGGGCCGTTGCGTGTGATGGCGAAGGCGTTCCACTCCCGGAGCGCCTCGGCCTTCGTCATCCGGCCGTCGCAGATCGCCAGCACCTCGGCCAGGAGTCGCTCCCCGGCCTCCTCCAACGACTCGTCATCGAAGATGCCGCTGACATCGAGCTCGGTGGTCTCCTGCATGTGCTGCCACGACTCCCGGTTCCCCGTGAGCCGCATGGTGATCATCAGCGGATGGTTGATGGTGTGCCCGCCCCCCGTGGCGAAACTCATGACCTGGGCCCCGCCGGCGGCGATCCCCGTAATCGACTCCCCGCCATGGCCCGGCGTGTCCATGAGCCACAGGCCGGACTCCGTGCCGACCCGCTGGGCGTAGTCCAGCGCTCCGACGATCGGGGCCGAGCCCCACTTCATCATCGCGCCCAGCGACTTCTCCTCGATGGTCGAGAGACCGCCGGCCATGTTGTCGCCCGTGGGCTGGCTGCCCCGGAGATCCACCCCCGTGGCGAGGATCTCCTGCTCCCGCCGGTGCACATAGCCGAGGATCCGCTCTGCGACCTCCGACGACGTGGCCCGGGCCCGGATCTGGTCCTCGCCGCCCATCATTTCCGTGGTCTCCGCGCCGATGACTCGACCGCCGGCCTCCACCACCCGGTCCGTAACCCAGCCCACCACGCGGTTCTGGGCGAGCCCGCTGGTAACATCACTGGTCCCGCAGTTGATCCCATAGACCAGGGCGTCGAGTCCGACCTCTTCCCGACGCTGCCCCGTGATCTCCCGGTTCAGCGCTACCGCGTGCTTCGTCAGCTCCATGGTGGCCTGGATCGCGCCGCCGGACCGCCGGATGTTCACGACCTCCACCGGCTTCCCCGTCTTCGCGATCTCGTGGGCGATGGTCTCGGCCTCGCACCCCGCCTCCTTGAAGTGGTCCACCACCACGACGGCACCCGCGTTCGGATTCACCCCGTGGCCGACCAGCGTCCGGAAGGTCTGCTCCAGGTCCGGGGCGATCTGGCACCGGCCCAGCGGGTGGACGATGGGAATCGTGTTCTGGACGGTGTGGGCCACTCGCTCGCACGTGGAGTTCGCGTACAGCGTGGCGCTCAACAGGAGGATGTGGTTCCGGATCCCCACCTGCCCGTCGTCGCGCACGTACCCGTTGAATCGGTGTTCCATATCTGGTTCGCCCTTCCTAGCCCTGGAGATCGCCCCGACCCCGGTTGGACTCGATGTTGTGAACGTGTACATGCTCCCCGCGATCGATGGCCGCGCTCGCCTTCCCGATGCTCAGCCCGTACTTCACGATCGCCTCCCCCACCGCGATGTCCCGGCGGGCCAGCTTGTGGTTCGACGGAATGTCATCCCGCAGCTCGATCTGCTCCGCCTCGTCCCGTCCCTCCACCACACAGTGGACCGTCCGGCCCGCCTCGCCCGGACCCACCAGGTTCACCACGTTGTCCTCCGGGTGCACCACCAGCCCCCGGAGCTGCGCCTGCGTTTCCTGTGTCATCCGGTCTCTCTGCCCCTCGTGTCTCGGTTGCGCCCATGCCGAGCCGGCGGCGCGGCCCGTCTATTCTGCTATCGTAATATCAATGGGTCAAGTTCGCCCGCCGTCGCGCCCGGGGCGGGTGGGCAGAAGGCCGGCCTACTGATAATCTGTTTCCGGAACAACCCTCCGATTTGACGGGGCCCTCCCGGACCTCTACCCTGGGGTCAACGGCCGCGACGCCGGCTTTCGCCGGGGACGGGGCTCCACGAACCTGCCACAGCGATCCCATGCTCACCTGGTCCCGACGCATCCCATTGCCCGTCGTTCTCTTCATGGTCTTCGGCTGCGGCGACCCGACGCCGGTCCCGCCGCCGAACGTGGTGGTCATCGTGGCCGACGACCTAGGCTGGGCGGATCTCGGCGTCTACGGCAGCGGGTTCCACGAGACGCCGAGCCTGGATCGCCTGGCGACGTCGGGCGCCCGGTTCACGCATGCGTACACGGCCGGGTCGGTCTGCTCTCCTTCACGGGCGAGCATCCTCACGAGCCACTACCCCGCCCGGCTCCGGATCACGGACTGGCTCCCGGGTCAGGGCGACGCCTCGCACCAGCGTCTGCTCCAGGTGCGGGACCACGCGGCGCTCCCCCTGGACGAGCTCACGCTGGCCGAGGCGCTCGGCGATGCCGGATACGCCACCGCGCACATCGGCAAGTGGCACCTGGGTCGGGAGGGTCATCGGCCGTCGGACCAGGGGTTCGATCGGGTGATCGGGGCCAACGACTACGGCTCGCCCCCGACCTACTTCTGGCCGTACGTGGGCAATGGCCGCGACCTGCCGCAGCTGACCGCCACGGGGGCCGAGGGCGAGAACCTCACCGATCGCCTGGGTGAGGAAGCCGCCGCCTTCATACGCGAGCACCGGGACCGCCCGTTCTTCCTCTTCCTGTCGTTCTACGCACCGCACACGCCGCTGGAAGGCAAACCTGCGCTCGTGGCCGCGTACCGGGAGAAAGCGGAGCGCATGGGGCTCGATACCCTCGATGTCTTCGGGCCGGAAGGTCCCCACGTCCACCGGAGGGTCCAGAGCGACCCCGTGTACGCGGCCATGGTCGAGACCCTGGACGCGGCCGTGGGCCGGGTTCTGCGCAGCCTCGATGAGAACGATCTGGCGGGGCGCACCGCGGTGGTCTTCCTGTCCGACAACGGCGGACTGGCCGTCCTCGAGCGCGACTGGCCCATCGAGCCGCCCACCTCCAACCTGCCGCTCCGCGCCGGCAAGGGGTGGCTGTACGAGGGCGGGATCCGCGGACCGATGATGGTTCGCTGGCCCGGCGTGGTGGGCCCGGGGTCCGTCATCGATGAGCCCGTGATCACCAACGACCTCTTCCCCACCCTGCTGGAGATCGCCGGCCTCGAGCCCGGCGACACCCTGGATGACGGCCTGAGCCTCCTCCCGCTCCTCACCGGCGACGGAGCGCTCTCGCGGGACGCCCTCTACTGGCACTACCCCCACTACCACGGCTCCGGGCACCGACCTTCGAGCGCCATTCGCTTCGGCGACCACAAGCTCATCCGATGGTACCACGAGGACCGGACCGAGCTCTACGACCTGCGCCAGGATCCCACCGAGTCCCGTGACCTGAGCGCCGCCCGCCCGGAGCTCCGCGACGACCTCCAGGCACGCCTCACCCGCTGGCTCACCGAGATCGACGCCCAGATGCCGGAGCCGAATCCCGCGTACACGGGCACCCCCGACTCCTGACCCGCCGCACGCCCGACGACCCCCGTGGCCATCCGGGCTCCCCCGGCCCGGGATCTGTTTTCGTAATAACATACGCCTGAACCGGCCCGTCCGACGTCCGGCACCCTCCGGGGCACACACCGCGCGCTTTTCTTTCTGTTTGCACAATAAAAAGCTTGACATGACCGATCCGGCGCCGTATCGTGCCGTCCAACGAACCCGACCCCAACGGCTCCGGCCCGACCCCTGAATCGTTCCATTGGCAGCGAATCCTACAGGCCTACAGAGGCCGCGCGATCCATGCCGATTGCTGCCCGGTGTCCCGCCGGGCGGCGAGGGCCGCAGGGCAGCACAGAACCCCGGATTCGGCCCGCATCTTGGCAGTGGACGGGCCCGACTCACGTCAAACCCAATCCAAGAGGTAGCATGAAGACCAGGCCAATTGGACTCATCTTCGCACTCCTTCTCCTGGGATCCGGCCCGGCGCTGGCGCAGGAAGCGACGCTCCTGGGCACGGTGGCCAACGAGGCCGGGGACCCGATGCCGGGCGTACAGGTCTACGTCGACGGGCTGGCGGACCAGGGGCTCGGGACCTTCACGAATCAACAGGGCCGGTACCGCATTGCGGTTCCGGCTTCTCTGGTTCGGGACCAGACCGTAACGCTGGTGGCCCAGTCCATCGGGTATTCCACGGTAGAGGAGGACGTCACGCTGGAGTCGGGCACGCACGTGGTGGACTTCGTGCTCCGGCAGACGGCGCTGTCCCTCGACGAGATCGTCGTGACCGGCGTGGTGGATCCCGTCCAGGGGAAGAAGCTCCCCTTCACGGTGGGGCGTGTCAGCGCCGAGAACGTTGCGACGGTTCCGGCCACCGGGGCGGCGCTGCAGTCGCTGCAGGGGAAGGTCGCCGGTGTGAACATCACGCGACCCAGCGGGCAGCCCGGTGAGGAGGTCAGCATTCAGCTCCGGACCCCGACCACGGTCTTCACGGGGAACGAGCCGCTGTACGTGGTAGACGGCGTGATCCTGGGCGCCGGGACCATCGATCTCGAGGCTCTGGACATCGAGTCCATCGAGGTGATCAAGGGAGCGGCCGCGGCGTCGCTCTACGGGTCCCGGGCGGCGGCGGGCGTGATCCAGATCCGGACGGCTCGGGGCTCGGGCGTGGCCCTGGACCAGACACGGTTCACGTACCGCTCGGAGGCGGGCGCGAGCGCCCTGCCGCGCCGGATCCCGTCCTTGGAGGCGCACTGGCGGGTCGTGAACGAGGGCGAGCCCTACACGGATTCTCACGGGCGCCTGGTCCGTACCGGCGACATGCTCGACCGGGACGGCGACCTTGGGTGCCGGCGCTTCTATCCGAACTGCGAGGGCTTCGCCAACAACCCGGGACAGATCGCGGACCAGAGCTATATCGACCCGCTCTACGACCACATCGGGACGTTCTACAAGCCAGGCCGGTTCCTCATGCAGTCGTTTGGCGTGAGCCGGAACTCGGAGAAGACGAACTTCCTGACGTCGTTCAACCTCTACGACGAGGCCGGCTCCATCCCGGGGCACGAGGGTTTCGAGCGCTACAACTTCCGCTTCAACCTGGATCACCGGATCATGGACAACCTCTCGCTGTCGTTCAGCGGGTACCACAACCGGTCGTTCCGGGAGACCATCGACGAGGGTGAGTCCGGGGCCACCGGACAGGGAGCGTTCTTCCAGCTCATGCGGTACCGGAACGAGTTCGACATCGGGAAGATCGATCCCGAAACGGGGCTCTATGTCCAGTTCCCCGACTCGTCGTACTGGCAGGAGAACCCTCTCTTCCTCGCCCAGACCCGGGACAACTGGGAGAAGCGCTCGCGGACGCTGGGCAACATCGCGCTGAACTACTCACCCGCTCAGTGGCTGCGGATCAGCGGTCAGTTCTCGTACGACCGGCTCGACCGGAACAACCAGTGGCACCTGCCGGCGGGCACGCCGATCAACCCCTTCTCGGGCAACCCGGAGACGTTCCCGTCGCCCGGCCTCCTGGACCTGCGGGAGCGGACGATGGACACGCAGAACGGGAGCCTGAGGGCCACCCTCACGGAGAACTTCGGACTGCTGAACTCGCGACTCACGTTCGCGGGGAGCTTCGAGAGCCGGGACCTGGTGGACGTCCAGACGCGGGGTGAGGACTTCGCCGTGCTGGGCACGAGCGACGTAAACCTGGCCCGGGACCGCACGATCCGCTCGACGAACGAGACGATCCGTGCGAACGGGTACTTCGCGGACCTGGCACTGGACTATTCGGACAAGTACATCGGCAGCTTCCTCGTGCGACAGGACGGCAGCTCGCTGTTCGGTCCCGAAGAGCGGTGGCACACGTACTTCCGGACCGCGCTAGCGTACCGGGTAAGCGAGGAGCCCTGGTGGCCGTTCGCCGACGTGATCACGGAGTTCAAGCCCCGGTACTCGCTGGGCACGGCCGGGAACCGCCCGGACTTCGCCTTCCAGTACGAGACCTGGGACGTGGATGTCTCGGCCGACGGGCAGACGGTGACGTTCACCCGCGGGACCCTGGGCAACCGGGCGCTCAAGCCCGAGTTCGCCCGGGAGCAGGAGGTCGGGCTCGACGTGGCGCTGTACGATCGCTACCTGCTGCAGCTGACGTACGCGACGCAGCGGACCGAAGACATGATCCTCCGTCGTCCGCAGCGTGCGGTGACGGGCTACCAGTACCAGTGGGACAACATCGGGACCATCGAGGGGACGGCCCTCGAGATGAGCCTCGAGGCGTCGCTGATCCAGAGCGACAACCTGCGGTGGACGGCGACGTTCGTGGGGGACCAAACCACCAGCACGATCACGGAATGGCCCATCGCGCCGCTCCGCGACGGCCTCCGCATCTACGACGAGGGCAACTCTCTCTACGACATCTACGGGAGCCAGTTCCTGACGAGCCTCGACCAGCTGGCCGATATCGGGCTGGCCGGCTTCGAGGATGAGTTCGACGTGAACGACGAGGGCTACGTCGTCTGGGTCGGAGCCGGGAACACGTGGCGGGACGGGCTCGAGGATTCCGGGACCGGCAGGGTGAACTGGGAGACGCGGACCACGATCGACGGCGTCCGCTACGACTGGGGCTGGCCGGTGGCCATGTTCGACCCGGCGACGGGGGAGCAGCTGACGTTCAAGATCGGGAGCATGAAGCCCGATTTCAGCTACGGCTTCCTCTCGAACGTCACGTGGAAGGGGCTGTCCGTACACGCCCACTTGCGCGGCCAGATCGGTGGAGATGTGTACAACTACACGCGGCAGCGCATGTACCGTCTCAGCCAGCACGGCGACCTGGACCAGCGGGGCAAGTCGGAGGAAACGAAGAAGAGCCGCCGCTACTACCAGCGCGGGCTCTATAACAACAACATCTTCACCGACCCGTTTGTCGAGGACGCGACGTTCCTCAAGCTCCAGGCGATCCAGCTGGCCTACACGTTCAACCGGGGCCAGCTGGGGTGGCTCCCGGGCTCCATGGCGCCACAGAACCTGACGTTGGGGATCACGGGCCGGAACCTGTTCACCCTCACGGGCTACAGCGGATACGACCCGGACGTGGGCACGGTGCTGAACCGGTACGACGCCTTTGGCTACCCGAACCTCCGTCAGCTCACGGCCACGGTCGAGATCACCTTCTAACTACCCGAGAACACACGGTATGCCAATGAACAAGACACTTCTATTCAGTGCGTTCGTGCTCCTCGGGTTGACCGCGGGGTGCGAGGACCTTGCAGTCGAGAACATCACGGACCCGGACCGCACGGCCGCGCTGTCCGATGCCGTGGCGGTGCAGAACCTCATCGCGGCGTCCTGGAACTCGGTGTGGGCCGTGGGTCAGGACCAGGTGGGCTCGGCCGCCCGGATCCCCGGCTACTCCGACGAGGGGACGGCCAACCACCGGAACCTCATCGACTTCGCCACGGAGCCCCGTGGGCTCTTCCCCAATTCCCAGGTGGGCAACACGGGCCCGCTGGTCGAGGCGCCCTGGTACGAGGCGTACGCCGGCGCGGCCAACGCCATGGACGGGCTGCGGGCCTTCTACGACAACGACATCTCGTTCCCACCGGATGCCGGCGCCGCCACCGAAGCGGCCGCGAACGCCCGGGCCGAGGCTTTCGCGTGGCTCAACCACGGGATCCTCTACGGGTACCTGGCCATGATCTTCGATCAGGCCACGCTGGCCGACGTGGACACCGATTTCCAGAACGAGGCCGAGCTGGCCTACCGGCCGTACCCGGAGGTCCAGGCGTTCGCCATGACCTCGCTCCAGAACGCCATCGACATCGCCACGGCGGCACCGGCGTTCGAAACCCCGGCCTCCTGGGCCGGCGGCAACCCTCTGACCAACGCCGAGCTGGTGGAGCTGGCTCACAGCTACATGGCCCGCCTCCTGGTGTACACACCCCGGAACCCGACGGAGCGGCAGGCCGTGGACTGGACCCAGGTGATCCAGCACGTGGACGCCGGGATCCAGAGCGATTTCATGGTCCAGATGACCACGGGCGGGCTCAACTCGGCGTACTTCCAGTACCTGATGCAGATCCTGGCCCAGCGCTGGAGCGCCGACTTCCGGCTCCTGGGGCCGGCGGATACGACCGGTGTCTTCGCCGCTTGGGTGGCGGCCAGTCAGGACCAGATGGCGCCGTTCGACGTCCAGACGGCGGACCGACGCATCGCCGGGGCCGGCGGGCCCCAGACGCCGGGGCTCTATTTCCGGTGGACCGACGAGGCCATCAACGTGGGCTCCACGGATGAGTACCTCCACGGCCGGTACAAGTGGGAGCGGTTCGCCGGGACCACGTTTCCCTGGGCGGAGGCGCTGAACCCGGTCATCACGGTGGACGAGATGAACCTGCTGAAGGCCGAGGCCCTGCTCCGGACCAGCGACCCTGACGGCGCTGCCACCCTCATCAATATCACCCGGGAAGCCAACGGGCAGCTCCCGCCCGTCACGGCTGCGGGCGTCCCTGGCGGCCTGTCGTCGTGCATCCCGAGGACGCAGGATGGCACCGCGTGTGGCACTCTCATGGACGCGCTCCACCACGAGCGGCTCATCGAGGGGATGGGCCTGGACGTATGGCTCACGTGGTTCGACCGGCGGGGCTTCGGCACGCTCCAGCCCGGTACGTTCGAGCAGCTGCCGATCCCGGCCGAGGAGCTGGAGTCCTTCGGGCTCCAGGTGTACAGCTTTGGCGGGGGCGGCGAGTACAGCGCGGACTCAGACATCAGCGTGCAGTAGCGCCGGGCCAGACCCCGGCTCGGGAAGCCGGCCGGCGGCGTGGTCCGCGTTCGGGCCGCGCCGCCGGTGCGTATCCGATGCCCGACACCCGCAAATGCGGCGGGCCCACCGACGCACAGACCACACAGATGGCAACGTTTTTCTCCCGAGAGATCTCAATGGCATTCAGACGACGGTGCGTGGAAGCCCTGCTCCTCCTTTCCTTCGCGGGTCTCGGCGCGTCCTTGGCCGACGGGCAGGAGCTGGAGGTTCACATGTGGACCGGCGGGCAGAACCTCATGGAGGGTGACCCGGAGCTCTTCCGGACCATGCTCACCTTCGCGAAGCGGCACGACATCGTTCCCTATCAGTCCGGCAACCGGGACACGTTAGGGCTCCGCAACTTCTTCGAATGGACCACCGAGCTGGGCATCGAGGAGGTGTGGCTGGAGATCGGACCGGGCCGGGAGGCAACAGCCCGCGAGTTCGTCGAGGATCCGGAGAAGCGGGCCCCCGCACTGGCCCGGTTCCGCGCCATCGCCCGGATCTTCAACGAGTACTACCCGGACGGCGGGCGGATCAGCCTGTTCGATGAGGCGCCCCTCGGCGGGTTCGGCCGGGATCTCGTGGACGGACACCGGGACTACTTCCTCGACTTCGACCAGTTCCGGCGTCACGCCCCGGAGGCATTCGCCATGATGTCCCGGGCCCTAAAGGAGGAGATGCCCACCGTGGAGGTCGGGGTCTTCCTCCACCACCCGCACAACGCGTCGGAGGCGATGGCCGGTGAATACTCGCTGATCGACGAGTTCATGCGCCGGGCGACGGAGCACGGGGCCACGCCGGACTTCATCTACTCCGACATCTACCGAGGCTGGCTCGCCCGGGGCTTCGGGATCGAGGGGATAAACGACTACATAACCGACGTGGTCCGGAACATCCGGACCGTGGCGGACCGTTACGGCGTCGGCGCCTATCAGCTGGGGCAGATCCACACGATCCGGCTGGGCCACACGCCGAGCCGGTGGGAGATCGACACCAACGTCGACGCCATGATGGCCGGCGAGCCCGACGGCCTCGGCTGGTACTGGCCGAACTACTCGGCCACCAATCACATGCTGATCTCCCGGGACCCCGGTGTCTCCGAGGACCGGCTCTACGACGTCTCGTTCGACCCGTTCGTCCCCAACAGCCAGGGCGCCATCGGTCCCGCGGGCTCCGTCATCGGGACCTCCCGGGACCGTTTCACGTACGGCTACCTCCGACTCCTCGAGGCCGGCGGCGCGATCGAGCCGCGAGAGCGGTTCGACCTCTGGATCTACGGCCACGACTTCGATCACTCGGAGCACCGGGTCTCCCTCCGAACGGCGGACGGGGATTGGGAGTTCCTGGGCTCCATCAACCCGCAGCAGGACCGGGAGGGTTACGTCGAGGACGCGGACACGGCGCACATGTACTCGTACGCCGACCGGTCGCACGCTGTCCTCTTCCACGCCCTGGAGCGGGACCGATTCCTGGTGGACGGCCGGCTCCAGGTCCGATTCGAGACGCCGAACGGCAGGGACGGCTCCACCGTCTCGGCCGTCTACGCGATGCCGTATCGGGAGACCCGGAACTTCCTGACCGAGGCGGAGGTCACCCGGTTCATCGAGGTTCACCCCCGATGGGCCGACATCAACAGCCTCGCCGCCTGGGTCCGGCCCCGCCCCCTCGCCATCGACGCCGCGGCACCGGTCACGATCACGGTCCAGGCCCGGCGCCCGGTGGGCCCCGACGCGGCCCGGGCGGCCTGGCGCGAGGCGCTGGGACTCACGGGAGGCCCGGACCGGTGACCCGGAGGCGAGGGCTCGCCGGCGCCGGGGAGTGCCGGTCGTCCGTCGTGGTGTGCCTGACCGCGTTCCTGGCGCTGCCGGGAGCCTCCGGGGCGGAGCCGGGTCCCGGAATCCCTCCGCTTGGCCGGGACGCCCGGACCGCCGCGCCCGTGTACGAGGTCCGGGCGTCGGGCGCCGTCCGCGTGGGGTTCGGCGAGGCGGATATCACGCCGGAGTTCCCGGTCCGCCTCTCGTACGGGCGTCCGGAGCCGACGACGGGGTACTACGACAGTGCGCTGGTCCATGCTCTCCTCATCGAGGTCGACGGTGTCGAAACCCTGCTCCTGGAGTTCGACGTCATCGGGATCCGTCGGGGCGACGGGGAGTGGATCAAGCGCCGGGTAGCCGAAGCCACGGGGCTCGACGTCCGTCACATGATCGTGGCAGCAACCCACAACCACTCGTACCCCCGGACGCACGGCCAGGAGGTCCGGAGCTTCCTGGCGGACCGGGCGACCCGGGCCGCCGAGGAGGCCATGGCGACCCGGTTCGACGCCCGGATCGGTGTCGGGAAGACCCGGGCGCAGGAGGATCTGAACCTGAACCGAGCCGAGCTGTCGGGCCTGGCCAACCCGCTCCTCTACGTACTGCGCGTCGACGACGCCGACGGCAACTTCCGTGGCGCCATGTTCAACTACGGGTCCCATCCCACCATCTTCACCGAGTGGAGCGATGTCGGGCAGACGGGGCCGGACTGGCCCGGGTTCGTCCGGGAGTACGTGGAGGCCAGGAAGCGGCTGGACCTGCTGTACGAGCGCTACCAGCGGAAGAACGACATCGCCACCGACCCGTTCATCATGTTTTCGGGCGGCGCGGCGGGTGACCAGCAGCCCCGGCGAGCCGACACCCGGATCCGGGGTGAGGAGGCCCCGCCGAAGCTCGTCTTCATGGAGAAGCTGGGCGAAGAGGTCGTGGCCCTCCTCGACCGGACGGAGACACGACGGCAGGTCGACCTCGCGTTCCGCTCCACCACGGCGGAGATCCCGCGCCGGGACGGGGACAGCCACGAGACCCTCCTCCAGGCCCTGGTCCTGAACGACGCGGTCCTCGCCACCATCCCCGGCGAGCTGGGCGTGGACCTGGGGTACCGCTACGAGGCCGGCTCGCCCCTCGAGAAGAACATGCTCATCACGAACGCCGATGACTACATCGGCTACATCGTGCCCGAGCACCTGGCCCTCGAGGCCGTCACCTACCAGGCCAAGGGCGTCCGGTTCCAGCCCCATTACGGCGTCCGGATCATCGATGAGGCGCTACGGCTGGTGGACCCCGATCACCCGGCCACCCCACCCCTCGACCCCGACACCCTCCTCGGCAGCATCGCGGGCACCGTGGACTACCACGGCGAGAACGTCGTCGCCGTGGGTGTGCGGCGCATCCCGGCGTGGCCCAACTACACCGGCGGATTCTGGGGACAGCGGACGGTAGCCGACGAGGACGGCCGCTGGAGGATCGACCGGCTGGCGCCGGGCACGTTCTACATCTACGTGGCGGAGGCCGACCCTCGGAACCCCGGCCCGACGAGCGACAAAAGCGCTTACGAGGACCTCCGGACCCTGATCTACGGCCACCCGGTGACGGTTCGGGCCCGCGAGGAGACCGCGGCCATTCATTTCGATCTTCCGCCGGACCTCCTGGACACCGACGTGACCGCCGTGGACCTGCGCGCCGCCAGCCTGGTCCTCGAGGGTCGCACGCTCCGGGGAGCGCTGGACATCGAGGGCGAGCCCGGCGACGCCACGATCCGGGTCGGCCTCTACATGGCCGACCTGCCGTATCGGAAGATCGAGCCGTACCTGGCGCAGCCCGTGCTCGAGACCGCCGCGGGACCCGACGGCGCCTTCCGCTTCGAGAGCATCCCGCCGGGACGCTACCGGATCGCGGCGGTCCTGGACGTGAACCGGAACGGCCTCGTGGAGCGCCGGATCGATGTCATGTCCCGACTGGCCGACAGCCCGATCATCGCCGTCCCCGGCGTGCTGCCACCGCCGAGGCGGCCATGAGGGCCCCGAACACGGTCCGATCGGGGGCCCGGCTGCTGCTCCCCGCCCTCGCATTCTCCTGCGCGGCCTGTGGCCCGACCGGCGCAGGCGCTTCGGCGTCGGCCGAGTCCGTGACCGACGAGCCGACCGCGGGTGTCACGGCCGATGCCCTCCTGGACGGCGACTACTGGCGGGCACAGGGGCTCGAGGACGTGCTCCCCGCCTGGACCCGCAACGGCCAGGACACCGAGGCGGGCGCGTTCTTCGCCGAGATGGACCGGGAGTGGCGGCCGAGTCGCGACCTCCACAAGTACCCCGGCATGGTGGCCCGTCACCTCTTCAGCTATTCCGCGGCCTACCTCCTGACCGGCGATGCCGCTCATCTGGATGTCGCCGGTGACGTCTTCGGCTTCCTGGTGGACCACGGGTGGGACGAGGCGTACGGGGGCTGGTACGACGAACTGGACCGGGACGGGAGCATCGTCGCCGACACCAAGGACCTGTTCAACCAGGCGTACGCCGTGACCGGACTGGCCATGTACTGGGTCGTGACGCGGGATCCGGTGGTGCGCCGGTACCTCGATCGGTCCATGGAGATCCTCGAGCGGCACGCCTGGGACGAGGAGCTCGGCGGCTACGTGCGCAGCCTGAACCGGGACCTGTCGGTCCGGGAATGGCGAAAGGACTTCTCTCCCCAGATCGCCCACGTCTCCGGCTACCTGGCGTACCTCTACCCCGCCCTGCGGGACCCCGTGCTCCTCCAGCGGATGGAGCGGATCCTGGGCGTGGTGATGGAGCGCACACGGGACCCGGAGACCGGCTGGGTCCTGGGCCGGTTCGATCGGAGCTGGCGGTACGATGGCCCCGAGGATCGTCGGACGAACGTCGGCCACGACCTGGAGACCGGGTGGCTGCTCATGCGGCTCCACCTCCTCACCGGTGACGACGCCTACCGCGACCAGGGCCTTCGGCTCGCGACCTCCATGCTGGAGCACGCGTACCAGCCGGAGACCGGCGCGTGGGCCCATCAGCTGCGGCTGGCTACCGGCGAGGTGCACAGGAACACCACGCCCTGGTGGGTCCAGGCGTACGGGAACATGGTGCAGCTGTACCAGTATCGGCTGACCGGGGACCGTCGGCACCTCGAGGTGTTCCGCTCGGGCGCAGAGTTCTGGAACCGGGCCTTCATGGACCCCGAGCACGGCGCCGTGTATCTCAGCGTATACCTCGATGGGTCCCTCCACAGGGGTGATAAAGCCGTCCGCACGAAGACGTCGTATCACTCCATGGAGTACGCGCTCCTCAACTATCTCTACCTCACTCTCTGGGTCGAGGAGGAGCCCGCGACGCTCCACTACCGCATCGTGGAGCCGAATGGAGCGACGCTCCACCCCTCCCTGCTGGAGGACCCGGAGATCCGGATCACGGCGGTGGAGATCGACGGACGCCCGTGGTCCGATTACGACCCCGAGGAGGGCTCCATCACTCTGCCCGCCGACGTGGCCGTCGCCACCGTCACCGTCGTGCTGGAAGCCTCGTGAGAACCCCAGCCTGAAACCGATACCAAGGAACGAGGAAATCATGCATCCGCCGGAACCTCTCGCACGGACGTTCGCAACGCTCCTGCTGGTCACCGCAACGGCCCTCGGCTGCGGGACCCCGGGCACCGCCCAGGACACCCGTCCCGAACCGACCTTCGCGCCCGAGGACCTCAGATTCGACCTCTTCATTTATGGAGCCGATCTCGACGCCGGCGAGCACGAGGTCTTCCTCCGGACCAACCTCGATTTCGGCGGCGAATGGGAGTCACTCGGCTCCATCAGCACCCACGGCACCGGCTGGGGCACCGCCGTGGTGGCCAACCTCAGCGCCCATCGCTATTTCGGCCAGGACTTCCGGGAGATGTACCTCGACCTCAAGATCGCGACCTCGGAGAACGCCGACGGCGCACGCATCGCAGCCATCTACGCGGTGCCCCACGTGCCCGGCATCGACCGGCACCTCGACCGCATCAACCGCCTTATCGAGAACGACCCGGGCACGGTCGAGGCCGCCAGCATCGCCAGCCACGTCCAGCCCGCCCCGGCCACCCTCCGCCCCGGCGCAGAGGTCGTGGAGCACGTCCGGGCTCCGATGAAGCACGAGCTGCCCGGCGTCGCCGAGGTGAAACAGCTCCAGGTCGAATGGCGGAACCGGGGGCAGTGATACCGTCTCCTGTTCCTCCACGCGCGGGCGCACGCGCGATTGACATGATCCATTTATGACTTCATAATAACTCCACGGACCGCATCGACTGCGGCGGGACGACTGACCGGACGCGAGGCCCTTCGACATGGCGTATCCTCGACCTCGAGAAACGAAGCTGGTGGCCAAGAAGCGCGGCATCCTGAACCAGGTGTTCAGGAGTGAGCGCTGCTCCCGCTTCGAGCTTGCGCAGCGCCTGAACATCAACGCGACGATGGTCGGCCGATACGTCAACGAGTTCCTCGACGTCGGGATACTGTTGGAGGGCGAGCCGGTGCAGTCGCGCCCCGGTCGTGCGCCGGTGCCGCTGCAACTCAACCCGGACTACGGCACGTTCGTGGGTCTCGACTTCGAGGCGCTCCGGGCCCGTGCGGTGCTGTGTGATTTCGGCGGGGGTGTGTTGAAGGAGGAGGAGGTCTCGCTGCCGGCCTCCCCTTCCCGGGAGGAAGCGCTCGAGACGATAACGGAGCTGGCCCGGAGAATGGTCGAACAAGCGGATGGGCCAGTCTTTGCCGTGGGTGTCGCGGCGCCGGGCCAGGTGGACGTGCGTTCCGGCCGCATCCTCCACTACCGGCTCCTGCCGGACTTCGACCAGGTCCCGGTCCGGGAGCGTATGGAGGCCGCCCTCGGTCCGGACGTCCCCGTCTTCGTGGAGGACAACATCCGTGCGGTGGCCTACGCGGAGCTGCTGCGGGGCGCGGGGCGTGGCAACAGCGACTTCCTGTGTCTGGCGGTCCGGTCGGGCGTGGGTCTCGGGATCGTCATCGATGGCAGGGTCTACCGGGGCGCGAACGCGCTGGCGGGCGAGGTGGGCTACACGGTGCTGCCGACCGATGGGGGGCCCAAGCTGGTCACCGACCTGGTATCGGCGACGGGGTTCGTGGAGTCGACCCGGGCCATGTTGCGTTCGTGGCAGAAGACGGACAGTCGACAGCGGCTGCTGGACAAGGGTGAAGATCTGCGGCTCTCCGACCTGGTGGAGGAGGCCCAGGCCGGTGACGACCTTCTGGATGCCTGCCTCGAGGAGCTGGGTGAGCGTCTGGGCACCATCCTGGCGAACCTCGCCAACCTCTTCGCCCCGGAGAAGATCGTGCTATCCGGCGAGGTCCCGAACTGCTGCTCCACGGTCCGGCAGGCGCTGGAGGAGACGTTCCGGGAGCACGTGCTGCCCCAGATCCTGAAGACCACCTACCTCGAGGACGGGCGCTTGGGCGGCATCGCGGGCGCGCTCGGGGCAGCCTGGATGGGGTTCTCGTGGAGCTTCCCGGAGGACGAGGAGACGATCCTGGCGCAGGTCCGCTCCGGCTCGGCGGGCACCCATGCCGAGGACCTGGACGTCCCGGCCCGGGCCCCCTGATTCGATGGCGCCCGCCGCAGCGGGCCAACCAATCTCTTACAACGAAGGCCGATGTCAGCTACATCAGCACCCACGCAGAGCGTCCGTCCCCTGTACCTGAACGGCGAGTGGTACCGGGGCGGCGACCCCCTGGCCGTCCAGGACCCGGCCACCGGCGAGACCATCGGTCGGGTGGCGACCGTGGACGCCGGCGGCGTGCGCGCCGCCCTGGATGATGCGGCGGCCGCGTGGCCCGGCTGGCGGCGCCTCACGGGCAAGGAGAGGGGCGGCTACCTCCGGCGGATCGCCCGGGGGATCGAGGACCGTACCGACGAGATCGCCCGAACGCTGACGCGGGAGAACGGCAAGCCGCTGGCGCAGAGCCGGGGCGAGGTGGGCATGACGGTGGATCACCTGGAGTGGTTCGCCGAGGAGGCCCGACGGGGCTACGGCCGGGTCATCCCCCACCAGGTCGACGGGAAGCGGCACGTGATCATCCGTCAGCCGGTCGGCGTGGTGGGCGCGATCGCGCCTTGGAACTTCCCGCTGGTGCTCGCCGTCCGGAAGGTGGCCCCCGCCCTGGCCGCCGGGTGTCCGGTGGTGCTGAAGCCGGCCAGCGCGACGCCTCTGTCGTCCGTACTCCTGGCCGAAGCCATCCACGAGGCCGGGCTGCCGCGCGGCGTCTTCCAGCTGGTCCTGGGGAACGCACGGGCGGTGGCCGAGGCCATGTTCGGGCACCGGGAGTGCCGCAAGGTGAGCTTCACGGGCTCCACATCCGTGGGTCGCCAGCTCATGCGACTGGCCGCGGACGACATCACAAAGCTGTCCCTCGAGCTGGGCGGCAACGCCCCCGTCGTGGTGTTCGATGACGCGGATCTCGAGATGGCCGTCGAGGGAACGCTGATCACGAAGTTCCGGAACACGGGTCAGTCGTGCATCGCCGCGAACCGGATCTATGTGCAGCGCGGCATCTACGACGCGTTCCGGGAGGCCTTCGTTGCCGGCGTCCGGGACCTCGAGGTCGGGAACGGGCTCACCGAGGGGGTCGATATCGGACCCATGGTGGACGAGAGGGCGTTGGAGGCCGCTGAGGCCAGCATCGAGGCCGCCGTGTCTGCGGGCGCCACGGTCCTCACCGGTGGCGGGCGGGCCGAGCTGGACGGCTACTTCCTGGAGCCGACCGTCCTCGAGGGCGTGGCCGATGATCATGCGTGCACGGTGGAAGAGACGTTCGCCCCCATCGCGCCCCTCCTGGTCTTCGACGACGAAGACGAGGTAGTGGCGCGGGCCAACGCCACGGAGTATGGCCTGGCCGCGTACGTCTTCACCACGGACCTGGCCCGGGCATGGCGGGTCGGGGAGGCGCTCGAGGCGGGGACCGTGGGGATCAACGACGCGGTCCCGTCGACGAGCCAGAGCCCGTTCGGCGGGATGAAGCAGAGTGGAATGGGTCGGGAGCTGGGAGCCGAGGGGCTGGACGCCTTCCTGGAGACCAAGCACCTGTCCTTCGGCGGAATCGACTAGCAAGGAATCACGAATGAAACTGTTTCTGGACAGCGCGAACACGGAAGAGATCCGGCACGCCCTGAAGGTGTGGGACCTCAACGGGATCACGACGAACCCCAAGCACGTCTTCACTTCGGGCAAGAGTTTCAAGGGGGTGATCCGTGAGATCGCCGACATCCTGTCGGATACGGACAAGCCGATCAGCGTGGAGGTGAATCCCCACCTGACCGACCACGACCAGATCGTGGAGCAGGCCCGGGAGCTGGCGGCCATCTCCCCGCAGTTCGTTATCAAGATCGGGATGAGCGAGCCCGGGTGCGCGGCCATCCGGACGCTGAGCGGCGACGGCATCCGGGTCAACGCCACGCTCATCTTCTCGGTGGCCCAGGCGTGGCACGCTGCTCGGGCGGGCGCCGCCTACGTCAGCCCCTTCCTGGGCTGGCGAGAGGCCCACGGCGACCCCGGCATCTCGCTGATTCGGGGCGTCCGGGAGATGCTCGACGCCGGCGGCTACGACGCCGAGATCATCGCGTCGGCGATCCGGAACGGATGGCAGATCGGGGAGGCCGCCCGGGCGGGCGCCGATTGCGTCACCGCCGGCTTCGCCGTCTACCAGGACAGCTTCAGGAGCCCGTACTCCACGATGGGAGAACGGATCTTCCAGGAGGCGTGGGACAAGACGCACGCCGGCGCGTAGCCGCATAGATGATCCTGTCCACGCTGGACCTGGCCATCATCCTGAGCGTGATGGCCCTTTCGCTGGTCATCGGGATCCTGGCGAGCCGGAAGGCCGGGAAGGACTCGGCCCAGTTTTTCCTCTCGGGCCGCAACATGCCGTGGTGGCTGCTGGGCACGTCCATGGTGGCGACCACCTTCTCCACGGACACGCCCAATCTGGTCACGGACATCGTTCGGCGGCACGGCGTGGCCGGGAACTGGGAGTGGTGGGCCCTCCTCCTTACGGGGATGCTGACGGTGTTCGTGTACGCCAAGCTGTGGCGCCGGAGCGGGCTCCTCACCGACATTTCCTTCTACGAGCTCCGCTACAGCGGGAAGCCCGCGGCCTTCCTCCGGGCGTTCCGAGCGGGCTACATGGTCCTGGTGTTCGGGATCCTGGCGCAGGCGGCCATCACGTTGGCGGCCATCAAGATCGCCGGGATCATGATCGGGGTGCAGCCGTTGACGGTGGTCCTGGTGGGCGGCGGCATTACGGCCCTGTACAGCATGTCCGGCGGGCTCCGGGGCGTGGTCTGGGCCGACCTGTTCCAGTTCGGCATCGCCATCTTCGGGTCGGTGGCCGCGGCGTACGTCGCCCTCACTCATCCCCAGGTGGGTGGTCTCGACGGGCTGCTCGGGCACGCCAACGTCGTGGCCAAGACGGCCCTGGTCCCCTCGTTCGACGACATGGACCTGGCCATGTCCATCTTCGTGCTCCCCCTCACCGTGTTCTGGTGGAGCATGTGGTACGGCGGGTCGGAACCCGGCGGCGCCGCCTACATCGTCCAGCGGATCCTGTCGGCGAAGGACGAGCGGCACGCCATGGGCGCCACGCTGTTCTTCCAGGTGGTCCATTACGCCGTCCGGCCCTGGCCGTGGATCATCGTGGCCCTCGCGTCGCTCATCGTCTTCCCGGACCTCGAGTCGCTGGCGGCGGCGTTCCCCACCGCCCCGCCGGGTCACGACCTCGGCTACCCTGCCATGCTGACGTTCATGCCGCCGGGCCTACTCGGCATCGTCGTGGCCTCGCTGGCAGCGGCGTACATGTCGACCATCTCCACGCAGCTCAACCTCATGTCGTCGTACGTGGTCAACGACCTCTACGGACGCTTCTACCGGCCCGAGGCCGATGAAAGGGAGCGGGTCCTGGTGGGGCGGATCGCGACGGTGCTCTTCGTCCTCCTCGCCGGGTTCGTTGCGCTCCAGCTGCAGAGCGCGCTCCAGGTCTTCCGGCTCCTGCTGCAGATCGGGGCGGGGACGGGGCTCGTCTTCCTGCTTCGCTGGTTCTGGTGGCGGGTCAACGCTTTCAGCGAGATCGCTGCCATGGCCACGGCCCTCACCACGGCGGTCTACTTCAACTTCGTCCACGAGCCGCTGGGGTTCGCCCCGCTCCGGAGCTGGCAGATCCTGCTGACCACGGTGGTGCTCACCACCACCACCTGGCTCGTGGTGACCCTGCTGACGCGGCCCTCCGATGACCGGGTGCTCCGACGCTTCTACCAGAAGGTCCGGCCGGGCGGACCGGGCTGGACCGTGGTCCGGGCCCGGGCCGTGGAAGCGGGAGACGCCCTGCCGGAGGGCGGCGGCTGGGACGTCCCCATAGGCCTGGTGTGTGCCGGCCTCGGGGCCATCGCCGTATACTCCACGCTGTTCTCCGTGGGCTACTGGCTGTACGGCCGTATGGGGCCGGCACTGGCGCTGACCACGCTGGCCGTCGTCGCCGCCCTGGTCCTGGCCCGGCTGTGGCCGCGACTGGAGTTCGCCCCGCCGACGGCGCTCGAAGAGCTTCGGCGGCCACCGGTGGATGCGGAGTAGCGAGGATGGAACGCGCGAAAATGGTCATCGATTTCCACGCACACTACCCGGCCGACGAGCCGGACTTCCCCGCGCGGCTTGTCCGGCGCATGGACCGGGCCGGGATCGACCGGATCTGCCTCTTCTCGGCGGGTCCGGAGTTCGGCCACGCCGACAACCTGCGAGTGCTGGAGGCGGCGACGGCCCATCCGGACCGCATCTTCGCCTTCGCCCTCGTCCGCCTCGGCAGCGACGTGCCGGAAGACGTGGACCGGTTCGTGGAGATGGGGTTCCGGGGCTTCAAGGTGACCAACCCCGTCAGTCCCTACGACGACCCCGACCACTTCCCGCTTTACGACCGGATGGAGGCGTCCGGGCTGCCGCTCCTGGCCCACACGGGGATCGTGATGCGTACGGCCCGGCCCGAGGGACGGCTGGTGAACGCCGACTGGATGCGCCCGATCCGCCTGGACGTCGTGCTCCGGTCGTTCCCCGGCCTGAACGTGGTGGGCGCCCACCTGGGCGCGCCCTGGCACGAGGAGGCGTCCATGATGGCCCGGATGCACCCGAACTACTACGTGGACCTCACGGGAGCCGCCTGGGGCGGCTGGCGGGCCAACAAGGACCTGGACTTCTATCGGTACCACTTCTTCTGGGAGAACGCCTGGGACAAGGTCGTCTTCGGCACCGATATCCTGGCTCTGGACGAGCTGATCCCGGCCAAGGAGTACCACGACGATATCATCCGGCGCCTCGATCTCCCGACCGCGGTCGTCGACCGGATCTACGGGGGGACTGCAGCCAGACTCCTGAAGCTGTGACCGCCCCCTGCACGAGCTACCCGAACCCGAGACAGTGATGGATATCTACGAGACCGAGTTCGAAGACTTCAGCCGGCTCCGGCCCTTCCGGTTCAACCGGGTCAATGATCTGGACGCCCTGAACCGCCGGGTCGCCCGGGAGGCCGTGGACGCCATCCGGGCCGCCGGCGAAGCCGGCCGACAGGTCCTGATGATCGTCCCCGTGGGCCCGCTGGACTACCGGTACTGGGCTCGCCTGTGCAACGAGGAGCGGGTCTCGTGCGCGCCGCTGGTCACCATCAGCATGGATGAGTACCTGGACGAGAACGACGAGTACATCGCGGAGGACCATCCGCTGAGCTTCCGCCGTTTCGTCCGCTCGTCGCTGGTGGACCCCATGGACCCGGAGCTTCGGCCCGACCCGGCCAACGTCCGGTTCCCCGACCCAAACGAACCCGGCGCCGCCACATCGCTGATCGAGTCGTTCGGCGGGGCCGACTACTGCTTCGG